>NZ_JBSWYM010000008.1:0-281546 GCF_056161105.1 Pseudoalteromonas sp. AWH4_217
TTGTGCGTCATTCAGTAAAACTGAAATTCGCTGTTAGAACTCAATCTGTACGAGTGCCCACACAGATGATTGCTTCATATTTTTAAAGAACATAATCCGGTTACCCGGTGCGACTTAATGTCGCTGCACTGTTAGCGCTGAGGGTTGTGCATTCTAATCACTTTCCTCTTTTTGTCAACACTCAGATTTAAAAGAAATTAAACTAAGTTTTATGTGACACTCGTCATTTTGTTCAGCGTTATATTTGCTGCCCGCCGTGTCGATGGATGCGCATTATAGGGAGATTCGAATGCAGCGCAAGCGCTTTTTATGATTTTTTTGAATTAATTTTTTACTCAATATGACATCACAACTGTCACACAAGTTACCCACAAAAACCTGTGGATAAAGCAATAATACTTAGAGTTGAAAGCCGTCATGTGCTAAATTACGCCACCTTATTTACCCGTTCTGCTATATCTATAATAAGGGTCGTAATCCAATGGCTGACTTTTTTAATACTATAAGCGGCTTGCTGTGGGGTCATATACTTATATACCTATTAATTGCAGCAGGTGTTTTCTTTACCCTCCGACTGGGTTTCATACAGTTCACTCAATTCCCGTACATGATCAAAGTCATGGCAAACAGCCGAAGTGGCGCCAAAGACGGAATTTCTTCTTTTCAGGCTTTTTGTACCTCACTTGCCGCTCGAGTTGGTACCGGTAATATGGCAGGTGTTGCCGTTGCGCTTTACCTGGGTGGACCCGGTGCTATTTTTTGGATGTGGCTCATCGCCCTCATTGGTATGGCGACCAGTTTTGCTGAAAGTGCGCTTGCTCAGCTATACAAAACCAAAGACGATGAAGGCAACTTCCGAGGTGGCCCTGCTTATTATATGGAGTATGGCCTGAATAAACGTTGGATGGGTGTACTTTTTTCTTTATGTCTGATCCTCGCTTTCGGCTTGGTGTTTAATGCCGTGCAGGCAAACTCGATTGCCGCAGCGTTTGAAGTAGCTTTTGATGTTCCCAAATATGTGATGGGCTTGCTACTGGTATGTGGCTCAGCCTTTATTATCTTCGGCGGTCTTAAAACCATTGCCCGCTTTGCTGAGCTGGCAGTACCTTTCATGGCGATCGCCTACTTATTATTGGCAATCATTGTCTGTGCTATGAACGCCAGCCAGTTACCTGACGTTTTCATGCTGATCATCAACAGCGCATTTGGTTTTGAGCAAGCTGCAGGCGGAGCCGTAGGTTATGCCGTCATGCAGGCAATGATCCAGGGAATTAAACGTGGTCTATTCTCCAATGAAGCAGGCATGGGTAGTGCCGCAAATGCCGCAGCAAGCGCAACCCCGAACCCAAACCACCCTGCATCACAAGGTTATGTTCAGATGCTGGGTGTATTTGTTGATACCATAGTGATATGTAGTGCCACCGCCGCACTTATTCTGCTCTCTAACCAACTCGTGCCAGAATCTGGTGTCACGGGTATTCAATTAACGCAGGCCGCACTGGTTGAACACGTGGGCGACTGGGGTGCAATTTTTGTAGCTATCGCCATTCTGTTCTTTGCCTTTACTTCTATTGTTGCAAACTATAGTTATGCAGAAACCAACCTGTTATTCCTCGAGCATAACCATCCAAAAGGCCTGTTTATATTCAGAGCCTGTGTACTGGCTATGGTCATGTTTGGTGCTGTAGGTGAGCTTGGCCTGATCTGGACGCTTGCCGATATCTCAATGGGCCTGATGGCGATTGTAAACGTGGTTGCGCTGTTCATGTTGTCTGGCATTGTTATCTGGCTTGCCAAAGACTATCGCGCACAACTTAAGCAAGGTAAGACGCCCGTATTTGATCCCTCACAAAAACCTGAAGTGTTAAAAACCTTACCTAAAGGCATTTGGCACAAGTAATCTGAGACCGGGGTAGCGTACCGCACGCTGCCTCAATCTCACTTCCCCCACATTAGCCCGATTGCGCAACAAATCCGCACTCGAGCCCGCTCAGCACAAATAACATTCAGTTGAAACAATTACTTATTGCCTTTCATCAAAAAATCATTATAGTGAAACCCAAGTCGGCATATAGCGCAGCTTGGTAGCGCACTGTCATGGGGTGTCAGGGGTCGCAGGTTCAAATCCTGCTATGCCGACCATTCTTTTCTCACTCCAGTCAATAGCTTAAGTAGCTTTTTATCAGAACTCAAAAAACATCCGTACCACTCGTATACCATCAACGTACCATTATGAAGCCGTTTTACCCATTTCAGATTTTCGTAAGAAATTTCATATGCTTCACTGAGATTTTTAAGAAAAGTTTAATAGACAAAACGAACTTTCAGGTAGTAACGAGCGTTCAACATACGGTCGCCCTACTGCTTATCTGGGAAGTGCTTTCTTAGTCCCGCCAAAATAATGCTCCACCCAATGCGTTCTTTTCATAGGTTGCTATCGACAGAAACTATGTAGCGATCAATTTGTTCAGCTTTATCCAGTTCAAGTTTCTGATTAAAATCAGTATTTTAGACTATTTTTCTTAAATCAGATACAATCTGAGTTGCTACTAAGCCACCTGGCTATTGAGGTGTAATATTATTTTGATTAATGTATGATTTACCAAAATTTTTAGTGCTTTGCCTATACATCGGTCACCTCCTACCACACAAGGTAGCGTACCTTGCAAGGTCTTACTGATAAACTGTTATAAAGCAATTAGGATTACGCATCAAAAATGGAAGTTTCAGATTTCTTTCTTGGTTTACTTATTGTTAATGCGGTAGTTTCTATATTTCACCGTTGGAAACTAAGCGCTTTCTCTCGGGCAAAAATAAAAGATGTACCTGTGCCTTTACTCAAAGAAGTGCAGGCACAGATTAAAGATGGCTATAAAATAACTAAAGTGTCTCAACAATCGGTAACTTTGGTTAAAACCAAAACTTATTTATTGACCTGGTTTTTAGTATTGCCAAATGTTGCTTTCAACACAGCCTTTTTATGTAATGTTTACGGGATTACGTTAACAAATAACAACGGTATTATAGATGTAAGCACATTCTAAGTTGTGCTTGCTTTATAGCAAGCCAATAAAGTGGGACTAGTAAAGCTTAGTTTGGTTTCGCTTCACACGTTTAGCCAAGCATTATCAACCCCTTATCGGGGCGTTGGTATGACTCCCCATATCAAACAGGTTACACTGATCCCTGCCTAAACTTTTAAGCCTCTAATAACCAATCTTTCGCTCAATAAATTGAGTGACACATCGAATGAAGCAAGTAATGTCGTCGGTTCTTATGATGGTATCCGTGGATCACTCACTTTTATGAGCAGCGCCTGTAACTCCCCCATAAACCGCAACAGTTCTTGAGTTGAATTTCCATGAACAGAACAAGGAAGTTTACGATGAGAAAAAGCAAGTTCACCGAATCACAAATTGTTGCCATGATCAAAGAAGCTGAATCGGGTGTATCGTCCAGATCTTTGCCGAAAACACCGAATTGGACAAAGTCCAATTTACAAATGGCGCTTCAAATATGGTGGCATGGAAACGTAGGATGTAAAGCGACTGAAGGAACTTGAAGAAGAGAATCGCAAGCTCAAAGATATGTTTGCAACACTGAGTCTGAAACACACTATGCCTGAGGAGATCGTTGCAAAAAAGCGGTGAGCACAAGCAGGCGTAGAGCGTGGGTTTGCCTAAGCTGTTTAAACGGCTGCGGCATCAGAGGAAAACGTGGAACAAGAAGCGTGTCGAACGAGTGATTTCCTAGCGTGGAAAGCCGTCGTAAATATAGGTGAATAATGGACCTGAATTTACATCCAGCTTGTTAGAAAGCCGGGCGCAGGACATAGACAAAAGCTAGAGTTTATTCAGCCTGGTAGCCCTTATCAAAACGGTTTTGTGGGGCGTTTTAATCGCAGTTATCGAGAAGAAGTAATAGATTTACATCTGTTCGATTCACTACAACACGTACGCGAAATCACTGATGAATGGCTAGGAATTCACAATTATGAAAGGCCTCACGATGCACTGGAAGACATAACCCCAGTTGGCTACCTTGAGCTGCAAAATTCTACTAATGAGCTGTACTAGGTTGGGTGGAATTACAATCTTCAAAAGCTCTGTGCCACAACAACGCCACAACTAAAAGTCAAAACCTGTTCTCTCATATATTTGTTTTCTTTAGGCATTATTGTCATTCGCAAGCATACTGTTATTGCTTAGTACAATTTTATCAACGGAGCAGACACGATCCTGAGATAAAGCAAACTGGATGCATTCAAAAACATGTCGCGCTGTCAGGTGCATATGGTCTGTGTGCAAACGGGGCTGATCCCACTGCGCCTCATTGAGCGCAGAAGGATTGTCGAAGTTGGGCGGATAAATACTAATCACTCTGATACCCTGCCCCATTAACCGATGCCGAAGTCGGTCTGCAAATGTGGACTGTGCAGCTTTTGCAGCGCTAAAAGCTTCACTGGCAACTGAGCGTGGGTTGTTTTCGAGACTGGCGGTACTATTGATAAACAGAATGTCTGGTGAAGCTGAACGCTGCAAAAGTGGTAGGAATTTTTGCGTCATCAAAATACTGCCTGTCGCTGTAGAATTGATAGTTTCGACAATCTGCTCATCTGATACTTCTAATATTGAGCCAGACAACCAGAATGAAGCATTGTTGATCAAAATGTCGACTTCAGCAGTGCGTGCTTCAACTTCCTGTGCAAACAGCGCAATTTCATCAGGCTTGGTCACATCGACCTGAAACGGCGTGACTTTGGCACAAGGAACCGCTTCGATTACCTGCCGGGCTGTCGCTTTCGCTTTGGTAAGCGTTCTGGCCGACAGAAATAATTCAGCCCCCAGCCTGGCAAACAAAATAGACAGCGTCAGTCCAAAGTCTGGACTGGCTCCTGTAATCACAACTTTCTTGTTTTCGAAACGCATATTTAACTTTCCTGGTAAATTGGCTATTTGCTCCACGACACGGTTAGACTTAACCGATATCAATCAAAATTAGACCTTGAAGTCAGTTACCTATATATTAAAGCTCTCAGACAAGCCATGTTTACCACACGCCAAGCCCATTTCCAATTTAGTTTACTTCACCCGGGACAGTTTCCAGCGTATTCACACCCCCTGACCTTTGCTTTTTTGTACAAAGGGCGTCCCTTCGAAACCCTTATGTTTAATTAATGTGCAAACAAACAGCTCTGGTGTTGCCTTTCCAATAAAAATCATTATAGTGGCAACCAAGTCGGCATATAGCGCAGCTTGGTAGCGCACTGTCATGGGGTGTCAGGGGTCGCAGGTTCAAATCCTGCTATGCCGACCATTCTTCTCCCCCTTTTTTTACTCTTATTTCCACTTAGTCCTTCAGTATTTTCAGCAACGTCCATGTCGTTTCTCTTAACGCAACTCTCTAACATCAGATTCTTGATTCATTAATCTGGCTGCAATACTTTTCATGGCGCTGCCCGATTTAGTGTCCAGTCCCCGATTCATCAGAATAGTAAACCCATCTTTTTTGTTTGGATCAAAGTACATGGCTGCGAATACACCAGGATCCGATCCCATATGTCCTATCAACCCCATGCTGTTGTCACGCCAGAAGAAACGCTGACCTTTTGATACAGCTTCGGGTGCCTGGATCGATATCATTTGCTGAAATATCGCAGCTGACAGGAGTGGTTCGCCGGCCATGGTTTGGTTTTTTAACAGCTGGGTCAGAAACAGGCTGAGCTCTTTGATACTGGTGCGGACCCCACCATCAGGATACTGAGGGTTACCATAGTGAGGCTGTGGCACAAACCGCTTGAACGCAATGGGTGGATTAAAGTACTCGTTAATCACATAATTCAATTTAGGTGATTCGAAATCACCACACACAGGTGTATAGGGAATGCAGGATTCCACTTCATAAGGCACAGCTATTTCTGCAAATGAGAGACCTTCTAATCGCCAGCGGGTGTTATCCATTCCCAACGGTTTAAACAAATGTTCCACACTGTACTGCGCCAGGCTTTCACCCGTGGTTGCCTCGACCAGATAACCCGCCAGAGCAGAAGCCAGGTTACTATACTTGCGATGAGTGCCTGGTTGATGGTCCAGATAATAGGCCCCCTGCTCATACAAATGCCCTCCGGGTGTCAGTAATGACTTCAAGTGCGCTTCCAAGGTCGTTTCAGGATCCCGATTTGCCGTGAAGCTGTTTACATCGTAGTAATCTGCAATCCCGGAGGTATGGGTCACCAAATGCCTGAGTGTAATCGTCTCATTCTCTAGTTTGGGGTTATCAACCTTAAACGGTAAATAATCGTTAATATCCCGGTCGAGCTCAAGCTTACCCTGCTCTACCAACTTAAGCAGCACCACGCCCATAATGGGTTTGCTGATTGAAGCGATATTAAACAAGGTGTCTTGTGCCACCGGCCTGTTTTGCGTCACATCCGCAAAGCCAAAGGTATGAAGTGTGGCTTCACCATTGTCAATTTTGGCAATCGCCAGCCCCGGGATAGCCGCTTCTTCCATAACGGCCTTGATGTATGCGCTAAACGCCTTCTTGTCCTGGCTGATGGCTTCTTGTTTTGGTAATAAAATCCAGAACACAGGCAATAGTAAAACAGCGATAAACAGCTTTTTCAAAGATCTTCTCCAAGTTAAAACACATACAGGAGCATAATACAGACCAAAAGTTATATCATTGTATTTTAATAAGATTTTAAAATGGTAGTCACAGGGGGTTATGCATGTTGGTTGTTATGGCTAACTTTTGGCTAGTTTGATACTCAATATGTATCAAACTTATGGCCACTACTATCCATGCTCTTACACACTCTTTAAACTTTGACCTATCATTAAAAGAACGGTCGTGCTATAAATATATGTAACATAGCAGTGAGTAGTGTATGAGCAAAGGCAAACAAACCCGCGATAACATTTTAAATGTGGCATTTACGCTGGCCAGTGAGAATGGTCTGGAAAGCCTGACGATTGGTGAGCTGGCCAAACAGTGCAGTATGTCTAAAAGCGGTTTGTTCGCACACTTTAACTCAAAAGAGAACTTGCAGGCGGCTGTTGTTGATTTTGCCAATGATATTTTTGTACAACGCGTTATTGTGCCTGCTCGTGCAGATAACTGCCGCAACTATGAAGAGAAGATAAAGGCGCTGTTACATCACTGGTTAAACTGGAATCAATCATTCCAGGGCAGCTGTATGTTCCTGGACGCCTGGCGAGAAAAGTGTGCCGACGAGTCTGCCGCGCAGCGAGTGCTCAAGCAAGGCATTGAAAATTGGCTAACCTATTTGCAAATCCAGATAGGCAAAGGCGTTGAAAACAACGAGTTTCGGGCTGATCTGGCACCGGAGCAAGCCACTTTTGAGTTATATGGCCTGTATTTGAGTGCCCACCTGTATCATTCAATGCATGGACAGAAAGAAAGCACACAGCGGTTCTGGCATGGCGTAGAGCGCCAGATACAGAGCTGGAGGTAATTATTTAAGCTTTCCAGTAGTTTAGACTAAACAGCATAAACCCCAGGCTGAACACGTTCAGCCTTTTTTTGAATACATTAATAGCACGACCGTTCGTTTTAAAGTTAACTGGCTATGGTGTTTTTCGTGGAGAAAGAGAAATGAGTGACAAGATTTACTTTAAATCAGACAGCAAATTTAACTTCAAAAAGCATATGCTTAATGTCATGACCCGTGCGCATCACAGAATAGCGCCAGGACATGCCGAAAAGACTGCAACTAAGCTGCTGCTTACGCCGGTCAGGGCTAAGCCTAAGCATATCGCACCAAATGAAATGGTAGAGGGCAGTATTTCTTCAAAAGAAGGCTTACTAAAAACCTACCAGATTGGCAGCGGGCCGGTTTGGGTGTTAACCCACGGCTGGTCTGGCAGTGCCAACCAGTTCTTTCCTCTGATGCAGCATATAGCTCAGCAGGGCTACACAGCACTGGCCTTTGACCACCCAGCCCATGGCAACAGTGAAGGCTCGGTCGGTCACCTGCCCGCCTTTGTATACGGACTTGAAGCTGTGCTCAACAGCACAGACCATGTTGAAGGTGTTATCGCCCACAGTATGGGCTGTGCTGCTGCTATTGAATGTAAGCACCCAAAACTTGCCGACAAACCGCTGCTACTAATTGCACCCGTGCTGGATTATGTCAGCAATTTGTTTGGCAGCATTGAGCGTTCTGGTTATTCAATGCGATTGTTTCGCTCCGTCGTCAGCAAGGTCGAAAATGAATACAACTACCCAATGGCGTCTGTTGACCCGTTTGCAAAGCTAAAAAGCCGATCCGCTCAGTGTATTATTGTGCACGACCAGAACGACCGGTTTGCACAGTTTACCGTCTCTAAACAAGCCGCGACCGAAATGTCTAAGGTAAAGCTCATAGAAACGCAGGGGCTTGGGCATGGCCGTATCTTGCAAAGTGAGCAAGCAAAAGAAGCGTTTGAGGCACTTGTTGGTTAACAATGATCACCTTGAGTAGTGAATTACCGTATATGTTGGACTCGTTGATATCGTTATTAAGTATCTGAAAGCATAAAGCCCGGTAAATACCGGGCTACCCTGCCTTATTAGCAAACATAGGCGGTTGGGCAAAATACAGGCGCTGTGTAACATGCGCCATAGTCTTTACTATAGGCACTTGCCCCACCCGCAATTTCATTCGTTTGCTGTGCGTTTAGGTTTTTACCTGTACTTAGCGTTTTTAATTTAACCTTTTTAAGTTTCATGTTGTTTCCTGTTGTATTTCTTACAATGATTATTCGACAAATGATGAGGACACCCTGCTCTGGCTGTGCTCAGCCGTTAAACAATGTGTTGAAATTAGCAACAAAAAACAAGGTGTTTTAGCCACTTTCTCAGTGTAAATTTTTAGGTACTTGTTTTTTAAGTTGTTTACTATATTGAAATTTTATCAAGGAAACAGAAATGACAGCGTTGTATTTTTGTACTAAGTACAGTTGGGATTGTTTGTGTATTTATATTCAATGATTAAAACAAAGCTTTGGAAGCCATGTATTTAAAGTCAGAGCTATAAGTAGCCCTGTACATGTAGAGGTCACTGTAACATGGTCCCATCTATTATGGTGCTTGCAACCGAGCATGCTTAAGCCAGTGCGCTTCGCTAACAATCTTAATCGGCGCGACTCCAGAGTCTCTATACTCCATGGCTTTTTCTATTTTTCGGCCAAACCCTTCATGTGCCCAGGCGCCAGTTACATATGTGCCAACCACCAAGTAGTCGAGCCTTTTTGTTACCAACTTCTCATTCTTGCCACCCAGTTGCGTAATGATATTCTCACACTCTTCCCTGGAGCCGTGAGCAAAAGACCCTGTGAGTACAGAGTTATGCCCTTTAAATTCAATTGGCGGCGCTGGTTGACACAACGGCAATGAAGCTGGTTTTGCGACTTCTCCAAGCTCTACGGCATCACCGCACAATGTACCCAGTATCTGAAGAAGCTCCGAAGATTCGTTTTCGTCCAGCTTTCCATCGGATAGCATATCCGACACTTTATCTAGTAAGTTGGTGAGTATAGGGCTTTCACAACCCATGTTTTGGACCAGCCACACTTGCAAAAACTCGGCCTCTGCCTGATTCACATTTCCATCTGCGATTAAGCCTTTAGCAATGCCAATGAGCGTATCAAGCACACGATCATGTTTTTTGGTTGAACGTGGTTCAGTTTGCATTACGATACCTCTGCCTTTATAGGCAGTACCTCCCGTAATCAGGAGTTCGAGAAATTCCATTTGTGTGCAGTTCTTTCGTTCTCGCCGGGTATATTTGCCATCGTGAATATCGTAAATATCATAAGTTACGGTGCCTTCATGCATCGCACCTTGATCCATATCCCAACCCATTTCAATGGCGTAGAACACTTGAAGACACCCTAGCCCATCTCTACGTTCGTAGAGGTCGCCTGCTTTAAAGTTTAGACAAAGCTTCTGGATCCAACGCATCACTGGCTTTTTATCTTCCATTCGTTGAGCGAAGAAGATGCCAAGCGCTTCGCGATGGCCGTAAAGCACTTTGTATTTCCAGTGGCTGGTTTTTAAGATGTAATCACCATCGACCCGTTTAGTTTCACAGATCAATTGTTTTGAGGCACGAGCGCGGGGTTTCCAACGTTTTACCATATCGGCCATGTAAGCCAGCTCGTATTTGTATTCGGCACTTCCAGACTTAGTTTTCAGTTCCTGTTGATCAGACATAAGCATTCCTTGTTAACAACCAACAAGATGCTAACTTAATGCTAAAAATGTAACAATATGGTTATTGATACAGTGGTTGGGTTATTTCTTTAGGCTATGGTTCATATAAAAGTTACTACTGCTGAAGTATCCTCTTTGAGCGGGTAGAATATTCCAAGTTAAAACAAACTATAAAATAAAGTAGGATATTTGCGCATTATGAGACTCAAGATCAATAAAGGAAAATGATGAACGAGATAGCCAACATAGTTCAAAAAAACAAAATACCAATTCATTTGGATAGACTTGTTGTAGCGATAGCAGATCATAACCTTGTATTTCCAAAGGAAATCGATGATTATGATCAGTTTCCAGAGCTAAACTCTCACCTAAACGCTTTTTTATCAAAAGCTTATCCAGACCACTTAGATTTACCTACTGAACAAATAAAAAAGTTTGAAACTTGTCGAATACTGCTGGAGCATTTGGAGGAAAGTGGATACGTTAACAAGTGGCACAAAAGAGAAAAAAAAGAGCTAAAGCCAAATTACACTAAAATGTATCTACATCACGGCTATTTCTTAACCGAAAAAGGAATGGACCTATACCTAAAAGTGCAGGCACACAATGATGCGGAACGTCGCCACTCAGATTCTGTAAAGCACAACGTAATGACTAGGTACATTTCGATTATTTCTGCTCTCATATCTATTGCCGCTGTCTCTGTATCGGTATTTGTGGCCTTCCAAAATATCAACTTAGCCGAGAAGCAGCTTGATGTAGCTTTAAAGAATACAAACATCAATCACACCAGATTAGAATTACAACAGAAGCAAATTCAAAATACCGCGGCCAAGCAGCATCCAGCTGTCCAGAATAACTCAGAGACTAGAAAGACAGAGGAATCAAATAGTGACCTCAAGAAACCCTAGGGCCTCGGCCCTTACTTAAATATACAGTACGTACGAGTACCGCTTTAATACTCTAATTAAAAAGGACTTATGGCAGGTAACAATGACCAACAAAGCAACACGACAGATTATTGAACAATTAAAAGAAACGAGCCACCCCCCTATCGTCCTTCTGGATGGTGACTGGGGCATTGGTAAAACTTACTTAATAGAGAACGAGCTGCGGCCTCTTATTAAAGCGGAATCCGAGGTGTTCGGGGATTATTATTACATTTCAGCTTTCGGAGTAAGTAGTGTTGCGGAGTTCCAGGATCAAGTAATTTCTCTATATACCTCAAAGCAAAGTGACACCGCTGGATATCTTAGAGGTATAGGAAAGCATGCTGACAAGATCTCGGCTATGGTAGGTGCAAATAAAAGCGAAGCAGGATTAGCTAAAGGTATTCTGTCCGGTGCCGCAGGGCTCGTTCGCCAAAGGCTAATTCAAAAAATGAAAGGGTTCACTCTTGTTATTGATGACCTGGAGCGAATAAGCGATAACAAGCTGATAGGAGCCATCCTGGGTAACTGCTTGCGGTTTGCTGAACATAACAACATCAAAGTGATAGTTGTAGCAAACTCAAAAGCACTTGAAGATAAAGATAAAGTTGAAAAAGTATTTAGTGATGTAATAAGGCTCTCAAGAGAAGCTGATGAATTACTAACTATTGTCGAAGATATATATAAAGGCCAACTAGATGATGTACTAAAAAATTGCATTTTTGAAGCCTTCAACACAGCAGAATCAAACGCACTAGACTTCAGCAACCTTAGGGTAATTCAACGAGCTATAAGCCGTACAATAAAGTTATATAATAGGGTTAAAAGTATTGACGGGATTGACATCGGGTCTTCAACGGACCATATTGCTAAGCAAATCGTTCTTATTTCATTATTTTGTTACGTTCAAAAGCTAGGCCTTGATAGCTTCCTATCTATACAAGAAAATTCAAAAGGGTGGCATGAATTTAATATAGACAATCACTCAAAGAGTGCACATCTCGTCGACGAAAAGATTAAAAAACTCTCAAAAGAAAAGCAGAAACAATATAAGCTAGATGAAAACTTTAACAAACTATTTAACTTCACACTCCCAAGTTATAATTTAGGCAGATACTGCTTTACTAATATAATCCCTGATTCCAGCGATGAGGATTTAATTAATCATTTCAGCCTCTTTAAATTATCAAACCCCATTGACATATTAACAAACACCAGCTTTTACTTTATTAAATCTGAAGATGACTTTGAAGAGGCTGTTTCCTCACTTGAAGATTTATTGTTCAACGCCTCAAACATCAAGTGGCATGAGTGGCTAGTGTACTGCGATAGATACCTAATGCTCCTTGAAAAAGGCTATTTAGAAGTGCCTTGCATGAATGAAGTTTCGGAGAAAATTACAAGAAGAATTTTAAACGATGGAGTTATAGACCTAGATACGGTTAATCAAGGCGTACCTCTCGACATGAGGCTAATGTCTCGAAGTATTAATGAGCAATATTTTACAGATGCTATTAATGAGATATACACAAGAGCTCAATTCAAAAACAACAATGCTATTATCGATTGTTTTCTCAATGACTGGCGAACCACCTTCAGAATGAACAAAGACAAGATAAATTCTGAGCCGTTTTTTAATCACTTTAATACCGGAGTATTTACAACAGCTATTGAAAATTGGAATACTATTGAAATAGCCGAATTTATCGGCTGGTTAAATGACAGATATAAAAATGCCATCCGTCACGACATTGCTATTCAAGAATTAGCCCTCCTAAAAAACCTCTCTCAACAATTGACTAGAAATAATCAGAAAACAAATGGCAGGTTAAGAAAAGGGGTTCTGAACGAGTTAATCGAGGGACTTAATAAGGCGGTATCGATAATTGAAGCTAGATAGACGTCAGCTTAAAAAGAAATAAGATTTCGCTACCGATAGGCAATCAGAGCCTAATATCTCCGATTGCCTCTTCAATTTTTTGCCAGTACAGCTCATACCCTTTCTTTTGATCAGCCAGGTAGTCATGTTTGTTATAAACAGCCATAACCCCACGCATGGAGTGTCCTAACATTTTTTCGGTGACATGCGGGGGAACTTCCAGCTCGCTAAGCAAAGTACTGACTGACCGCCTGGCATCGTGCGGTAGGAACTTAGCCATATTGTGCTTACGGTTGAGATTTGCCCACATGCGCGCGCAAAACCGGTTAACTGAATGAGTCGTCAGTGATTTGGCTGGTGTGCTGCCCGGGATGACTACACCCGATTTACCATAGACTAACGCTAACTGCTCCAGCATGCTTTGCATTTTTTTGGTGATCGGACGGCGGATTGCTTTGTTGGTTTTGGAGTTCTCCGGCGGCACTGTCCAAATCATGTTGTCAAAGTCCAGGTCTTCCCAGCGCATAAGGCGTACTTCTGACTGCCTGGCTCCGGTCAGGAATATCATTTGCAGGCAGGCTTTACTCGCTGGCGTGGCCTTGGCCGACTCTATCTCTCGCCATAATAATGCCAGCTCATTGAAACGCAGATAGCGCTGACCTTGCGCGGCCGGCTCCCCTACGTCGTTTGCCTGCAAATTAAAGATTGGATTTTGCGGGGCTATGTCACCACGCATAATTGCCCAGCGTAAAATTGTTTTGAGCCTGACCAGCATCACGCTCGCCATTTTGGCAGATCCTGTGTCCGACACAGTTTTAAAGTAGGCCACCCAGTCGTGTACTGTCATGGTGTCCGGCGCTACCTCCAAATAAGGCACAATCCACTTTTTAACGTGGTTTTGGTAGAGCTCTTAGGTTTTTGGTTTAAGTGTGGGTACTTTTATCTCAAGCCATTGCTCTGCCAGTCGCGATACAGTCAGGTCTTCTTCTGGTGGTGATATAAACTTTTTGTACTCAACTCTGGGGTCTAACCCTTGCGCAATCCATCCCTGCAAATGAGGCACTAAGTCCTGAGCGTCTTTTAAGCCTAACTGGGGGTAATGACCCAGGCTCATGATCACCTGTGTTCCTTTATAACGACAACGATACTGCCACAGTACTGCCCCGTTCTTGTTGCGTTTTACGCGCAGGCCATCTCTGTGAGATAATACGCACAGTTGATCTTTCTTGTTGAGCAGGTTGCGCAATTTAGCATCTGACAATGGCATAAATTTATATACACACTTGGTTTGTTTTATATACACACTTATATACACACTTGTCTGACATTGCAAGAAACACCAAGAAATAGCCCGTCACTCTAGATAGAACTAACAGGCTGATTTAAATAGGATTTAGAGCCTTATGGCTACATTAGAAAACACAGAGAATACCCCTACTATCTATTGGCACGATTATGAAACCTGGGGGGCCAGCCCGCAGAAGGACCGGCCGAGTCAGTTTGCCGGGATCCGTACCGATCTGGACCTGAATATTATAGGTGAGCCGCTGATTGAGTATTGTCGCCCGGCGGCGGATTATTTGCCTCAGCCAGAGGCCTGTCTGGTGACTGGGATCACGCCGCAGCATGCGCTGAAACATGGACTGCCGGAAAGTGAGTTTATGGCCAAGATCCATCGCGAGTTCAGTAAGCCCAATACCTGTGTGGCCGGTTATAACAGCATTCGTTTTGATGATGAAGTGACCCGTTACAGCCTGTATCGCAACTTTTATGACCCTTATGAGCGCGAATGGCAAAATGGCAATAGCCGCTGGGACATCATTGATTTAGTGCGTGCCTGTTATGCGCTTCGCCCTGAAGGCATTGTGTGGCCAGAAAAAGAAGATGGCACCCCAAGTTTTCGCCTGGAAGACCTCACCAAAGCGAACGGCATTGAGCACGCCGATGCCCACGATGCGCTGAGCGATGTGACGGCAACCATTGCGCTGGCCAAGCTGATTAAAGACAAACAGCCTAAACTGTATCAGTTTTTCTTCTCGCTGCGCGGTAAAAAAGCACTCGCGGACCTGATTGATGTGTTTAACATGCAGCCACTGGTGCATACCTCTTCGCGTATTCCGGCCACTCAGGGTTGCACCAGCTGGATTGCGCCAATGAGCTTTCACCCGGTGAACAAAAATGCCGTGGTGTGTTTCAACCTGACCAATGACCCGCAGGTGCTGCTGGACCTGTCGGTAGAGGAACTCCGTGCGCGCTTGTACACTAAACACAGTGATTTGGGCGAAGATGAGCTACCGGTTGGCCTGAAACTAGTTCACCTGAACAAATGTCCGATATTAGCGCCTGCAAAAACGCTGCTACCAGAGAACGCTGCCCGCCTGGGGATCGATCGTGAACAGTGTCTGGCACATCTTAAAGTTCTTAAATCGCACCCGGAGCTGCGCGACAAGGTGGCTGAGGTGTTTAACGACCAGGGCGATTTCAGCGACACAACTAACCCGGATTATCAGCTTTATAATGGTTTTATCAGTAAAGCCGACAAAGCCAAGCTGGCCATTGTACGCGAAGCGCCGCCGCACGAATTAGGCTCGCTCAACCTGGAGTTTGAAGATCCTAAATTCCATACTCTGCTGTTTCGCTATCGTGCCCGAAACTGGCCGGAAAGCCTCTCTGCCAGTGAACTGGAGCAGTGGCGTAAATACTGTCAGAACAAACTCATGCATGGAGAAGACAACCCGTCTATCAGTGCGCAGGACTTTATGATCACGCTGGAAAATCTGGTGTATGAACATGAAGGCAATGAAAAGAATCTGGCTGTGTTAAAGGCACTGTACCATTACGCGCAGAGCCTCTAATTTGGCATCATAAACAGGCGGTGACAGCCTCACCGCCCGCTTCTGTTACAAGCTTTCCTGATAGACCTTGAGCGCCTGCTCCAAATCAGCAATCAAATCTTCCACATCTTCCAGACCTATGTGCAAGCGGATCACCGGACCATGCTGCCACCCCGTTGTTGTGCGCAGAGGGGCCATGCTGGCATTCGCCGTTACCAGGCTTTCAAAGCCGCCCCATGAAAAGCCCATCTTAAAGTGGTGTAAGCTGTCGAGGAAACGGTTAATGGCTTTGCGGTGCCCCTGTTTCATCACCACAGAGAACAAACCATTGCTGCCGCTAAAGTCGCGTTTAAAAAACTCATGCCCCGGGCAGCTTTTCAGTGCAGGATGTCGTACGTGATCAACCAGAGGGTGACCGGCCAGCCAGTTGGCAACCTGAAGTGCCGACTTTTCGTGTTGCTGCAAGCGTACCGGCATGGTCCGCAATCCACGTAAGGCAAGATAAGCGTCGTCTGCTGAGGTACACTGTCCAAGCAGGTAAGAGTTTTCGCGCAGGGTTGGCCACAGCGTCTCGTTAGCCACGGCCACGCCCATCATGACATCAGAGTGACCTACTATGTATTTAGTGGCGGCCTGAATGCTGATATCCACGCCATGCTCCAGCGGCCGATAATGCCACCCGTTGCCATAGGTGTTATCCAGCATAGTGATCAGGCCCTTTGCCTTAGCCACTTTGACCAGGCTGGGCACGTCCTGCACTTCCATGGTGATAGAGCCAGGGGATTCCAGGAACAGCACTTTGGTGTTGTCCTGAATGAGTGATTCGATATCAGCGCCAATCAGCGGATCATAATAGGTAGTTGTGATCCCAAGCCCTGCCAGGATCTTGTCACAAAAATCACGGGTTGGCTCGTAGGCAGTATCTACCATCAACAGATGATCGCCGGTTTTCAGAAATGACAACAGGGCCTGTGAAATGGCGGCAGCACCAGACGGATATAACGCACAACCGGCGCCATTTTCAAGCTCCATGATGGCGTCTTGCAATGCAAAATGCGTATTGGTGCCACGACGGCCATAAAACAAAGTGCGTTTGCCGCGCTCGGAAATGGCTTCCTGCATATCGGCGACAGACTCAAAAACAACGGTCGATGCCCGTTGTACCACTGGGTTAACCACGCCCTTGGTGTACTGGGTTTTGCGGCCAGCGGCCACCAGTTTAGTATTCTTCTTCATAGTGTGCTCAATTTTGGACTAAGTGCATCATTGCTGACGCCAGTATTCAACCAGATATCTGGAGATAGAATCTTTGCGGGTGAGTTTATATCCGGGCACATCGTCTCCCCACTCGGCAAATCCGTTGAGATCCGCTCGGGAAAACCATTGTGCATGCTCCAGCTCATCCTGCTCAACAAAAATGTCGGTGCTTTTTGCAGTTGCTATAAAGCCTAGCATAATAGACGACGGAAATGGCCAGGGTTGTGAGGCAAGGTAGCGTACCTGGTCAACCTCAACCCCGGCCTCTTCTTTAACTTCGCGGATCACGGCCCGCTCCAGTGTTTCACCGGGGTCAACAAACCCCGCCAGAGTTGAGTACACACCTTCTGGCCATTGCGCTTGTCGACCAAGCAGGCAGCGCTCAACACCATCTGCAAAGGTATGTGTTACCAGCATAATCACAGCGGGATCCGTGCGCGGGAACGTCATATGACGACATTCTTTGTCATTGCACAAACGCGCGTGTCCGGCTTCCACAGGGCGATTTGGACTACCACAACGCCCACAGAAACGATGCGTTTTATGCCAGTAACACAGCCCGCGGGCCAACACACCCACCGACGCTAATTCGGCGTCCAGCTTTGGGCCTATGGTGCGCATATCTTCGAAATGGAAGGTTTGTTCAAACGTGTGCTCATCAAAGCTGACATCAATACAGCCCTGAAGTAACTCTTGTTCGACTTCGCTAACGTCCAGCGCAAAGTAGCTATAAGTGTCGTCAATGCCTAAAAACACGGCTTCGGCGCGGTCAAGTGTGTCAACCTGTGACTGAGACAACAAAGCCAGCTCGCGCTCGTTGCTGACAATCAGATTTTTGTTATTCCATACCAGCAACCAGCGGCTTTTTTCACCGTATTGGCCAAGTAACCAATTAGGGTCTTTTCGTTCAGCCGAGGCCCTGTCCAGGTTCATTTGCGTGTAATGCAGCACGACGTTCATCCTTTTGTTGTTCTTTGACGACACGCTAACATAGCTGGCCCGAATGCCAATAGCTTTGCGGCAAAAAAAAAAGCCCTTACGGGCTTGAACTACAGTGTGATAACACACTACAGAGAGGCAAGATATTCCTGAAGCTTTTGATTCTCAGCTTCAATGTGTTTGTAGAATTCAATGTCTTTCAGTTTGCTGGCAGCCCCTTCATCCAGCACAATCACAGCGTGACGGTGCATTTGTAAGGCTGATGCAGGACAAGCAGCGGTCAGAGGACCTTCAATCATGGCATGTACCGCATCGGCTTTGTTTTCACCGGTTGCCAGTAAGACCACTTTACGAGCATCTAAAATCGTACCAATCCCCATGGTGATCGACAGATGTGGCTGATATTCATCCGCTGCAAAAAAACGTGCATTATCGTCGATGGTCGCTTTTGTCAGGGTTTTAACCCGAGTGCGTGAAGTTAACCCTGACGATGGTTCGTTAAAGCCAATATGGCCATTGCGACCTATACCCAGAAGCTGAACATCGATGCCACCGGCTGCGCTAATCTGCGCTTCATATTCTTTACAGGCTTCAATTGGGTTTTTGGCATCTCCTGGCGGAACATGCGTATTATCTTTGTTAATGTCTATGTGGTTGAATAGCTGCTCGTTCATGAAATAACGATAACTTTGTGCATGCTCGCCATTCAGCCCCAGGTATTCATCCAGGTTGAACGTTTTGGCCTTGCTAAAGCTCACTGTACCCGCCTGGTTGCGACGGATCAGTTCCTGATACAAAGCAACTGGCGTTGATCCTGTCGCCAGTCCTAAAACAGAGCCTGCGTTACGTGTTAGCTGCTGAGTAAAAATATCGGCACCATATGCTGCAACTTCAGCTGCGTTTTTAAGAATAACTATTTGCATAATGTAAGGCTCAAGGTTGTGAACAAACAGGAAAAATGGGATCTGAACCTTGCTCTGCGTGCAATCAAAACAAGGTCAGATCAAAACCTAACTGGGATACACTGTTTAGGTTATTACCATTATGACAACGCTGTCATTATTAGAGAAAAAAACGCGCTTGTAAAGTAAAAGTGATAAAAAAATGTACTTTTTTTATAGCCAAAATAAAAATGACCTGCTCAGCAGGTCATTTTCAAAGTCATAACAGGCGTCAGGCCCAACAATAAGGTCTACTTTGCTATACGCTCACAATGATCTTACGTTTGTACATCCAGTGTAAGACCAGCAGCTGAACCGCCAGCAAGGCGCATACACTGAGCAACGCCTGCCAGTGCTCTGGGACCGCACTGATGATGCCACCGAACACACTGCGGCTGATAAAGGCCCAATCTACCAGGCTCGATGCCAGATAAATAATAATAGAGTTGGCACCGATGATCACAAAGGGATAAGCCAACTTCTGACCGTTAAGTATATCGACCAGAGTAAAGAAAATAGCCAGGAAAATGGCGCTCCAGCCGACAGTCACCAGTACAAAGGAGCTGGTCCACAGCTCTTTATTCACCGGGAACTGAAGGTCCCACAACCAGCCCAGAGCCAGACTAATGATACCGGCAATAAACAGACGCCCTGCGACCTGCCACTGCCCCAGTTTATCCGACTGTGCTATCATCTGTCCGGCAAAGACGCCGGCAATGGCGTTCACAATAGCCGTAAAGCTAGACAAAATACCTTCCGGGTCAACCGGGCGATTCTGATAGGTAATCCCTGGCAGTAATGCCTGATCTATCCAGGCGTTCCAGCTGCCAGCCGGTGTGAGCTCCCCTGCACTGCCTCCAGGCACGGGAATAAAACACAACAACACCCAATACGCGAGCAAGATACCGACCCCTGTTAGCGCCGTTGCCTTCAGGCTACAGTGCCACACCAGCATGGCGCAAAAAAACCAGGCAATGGCAATGCGCCCAAGTACACTGGCATAGCGGATCTCGCCCAAATCAGCCGGAATACCTGTGCCCCAGCCATGGTTATACAGCACACCAAACAGACACAGCAAACCCAGGCGTTTAATCGCCTTGATGTAAATAGGCTTGCGCTCTTCCAATGACAAGTGATCAATGCGCTTGGGCCGTAAGCCCATCGCCACTCCCGACAAAAAGATAAACAAGGGGAAGATCAAGTCGTAAAAGGTAAAGCCGTGCCAGGCACTGTGAAGCGTCTGAGCTTCAAAAATTTTCCACCCCTGCCAGCCGGTCAGAACAAACAACGCGGCAAATATGGACTGACCACCCAGGATCCAAAACATGTCCATGCCACGTAAGGCATCGAGCGACGCCAGTCTTTTCTTATTATTTGACATAGTTACTACCTATAGAAACAAAAAATCCCCGCTAAACAACAGCGGGGTTTTTTACCCAGGGAAAATTAAATGTGTTTTCCGTTAATGAAAGTCTGTAATACATGTAGGTCACTATTGAGCAGCACAAAGTCAGCATCTGCACCGTCAATCAAACGACCCTTGTCAGGCAGCCCAAGGTACTGTGCCGGATATAACGAAGCCATTCGCAATGCTTCTGACAATGTCACATCGAGAGTGTTAACACTGTTACGTACTGCGCTTGCCATATCAAGGACACTGCCTGCTAACTCGCCTGTGGTCGAGTTTAGACGATCGCCAGTGCGGATCACTTTACGACCATCAAAAAAGTCAAATTCCTGATCATCCGTGCCAACTGGCGGCATAGCATCAGTTACCAGCATGATTTTGCCACGTTGCTTAGCGCGAATCGCCAGCTTAGCCGAAGCCGGGTGCACATGGTGCCCATCTACAATCAGACCGCACCATGCGTTGTCATCCCACAACGCCGCTCCCACAACTCCTGGCTCACGAGAGGTATAGGCCGACATGGCATTAAATAAGTGCGTAAACCCGTCAGCACCAACTTCCAGCGCAGCCATAGTGGTTTCAAAATCTGCGTTAGAATGGCCGATAGACACTTTCACACCCAGTTCCACAAGCCGCTTGATGTCACTCAGTGGCACAGTTTCAGGGGCCAGGGTCACCATTTTTATCCCTATGTCTTTACGGGCATAAATAGCGAACTCTCGCTCAGAAATTGGGCGAATAAATTGTTCGCTGTGGGTGCCTTTCTTTGGGTGTGACAAATGCGGACCTTCAAAATGAACCCCGGCAACACCTGGCTCTTTGCGTGCAATTGCCTGAGCAATGGCATCCGCAGCTTGCTCCATAACCGCGACCTGATCTGTAATAAGCGTTGGCATCAGAGCCGTTGATCCAAACTTTGCATGGGCTGTGACTATGGTCGTCAGGCAAGACAATGAGGGATCGGCATTCAAAAAGCCACCACCGCCGCCATTAACCTGGACATCAATAAAGCCTGGTGCAGTTATGCCCTCAAGTCGCGTAACTTCACTGCCCGCGGGGTGAGATTCAAAGTGAAGCTTGCCATTATCGACAACAAACTCAACTTCGTTTTTAAATTGGGTGCCGTCAAACAAACGGCTGGCTAAAAATCTGTTCATGAATTACACCAAGTGCTCCGATTGACGTTGAATACTCTGCATTGCGAAGTAAATCGCCCCCATCTCAGGTGGCTGCTTAGGCAGCTCAACCCGCTCTGCAATTTCCGGGTCCAGCCACTGGCTTAACGGCTCGGATAATCCCCCAATCATTGATAATCTGGGCGGGTTGTTTTCCAGTAGTTTGTGAGCAAGTCGGCTGACATAACCGGCCCCGGTTTTCACAATTTCCAGCGCCAGCTGATCCCCGGCTTTCGCGGCATCCAGTACATAGCGGGCCAACCTGGCGTAGCTGCTGGAAGGCTGTCCTGCCATTTGCTCGGCAATACCCATTGCGGTGTTAGTATTAAAATGCTGCAAAAATACTTGAGACAAGGCTGTCTTTGGTCCAAGACCGTCTAGATCCAGTAACACGGCTTTGACTGCTTCAAGTCCCATCCAGGAGCCACTGCCAATATCACCCTGAGCAAACCCGTGCCCACCATAATTAGCGCTTTTTCCATCCACCAGCACAAACCCACATGAGCCAGTACCTGTGATGATCACCGCGCCATCTTCTCCTTCGTGCGCGCCAATACAGGCGGTATGGAGATCCGTTGTCAGGAACATTTGCTTGAACGGATGATCCCAGCGCATAATTTTGTCATATAAGCTCGGTAAGTTTACGCCTGCAAGGCCCAAACCCGCATTGAGTTCGTGAACCTGCTCTACCCTGAGTCCAGCATCCTGCAAAGCTAACTGAGTCGAAACCATGATAGACTCTAAGGTTCTTTCGAATCCATGCAAAGGATTCGCAGGACCACCAAGACCAGTGCCTAGTACGCCATGTATTGCAGAGTATATGGTGGCACGACATTTAGTTCCTCCACCATCGATACCTATATATAACTGGTCATGTTCAACCTGTTTAGCCATCATGTAACGACCCCTAAAAGTTGTGATTGGTGCCTCCTCATTCAAAGGCTACCGGTATTCAGTCATGTTGATTTGATGTTACACAACAAATGACAGCGTTGTCATTAAGTTTTTTATTATTTTTTCGCAGTGTGAAAAATTTTAATATTGCATACTTTTGCTTAATTGTCAGAAAAATTTTTGCAAGGAACTGAATATTGTCCTTTTTCTGCATTTTGACGGAGGATTTGGCAGACACCTTATGTAAACACGAAGATTGTCACATTTAATGACAAAAAACGGCGCTTTCGCGCCGTTTTCAAAACCTATTCTCTACATTAATTCAATGTAGAAACAAGATAAGTGGATATTATTTTACACCCAGCTCTCTCAGACGCTCTTGCAGGTAGCTGTCAGCAGTGTAACGCTCAGACAAGACCACATCAGGACGAGGGTGCAGGAACAGCGGTAGTGAAATACGTGACTTATCACTACCCTTACCGGTTGGGTTAATTACACGGTGAATGGTCGATGGGAAGTACCCACCCGACGCTTCTTGTAACATGTCACCAATGTTAATGATCAAATTACCAAAGTCACATGGCACGTCTAACCAGCTGCCGTCTTGTCTTTGCACTTGCAGGCCAGGCTCGTTTGCTGCAGGCAGAACAGTCAACAGGTTGATATCGCCATGTGCTGCTGCACGGATAGCACCGGGCTCTTCATCACCTGTCATCGGTGGGTAGTGCAAAACGCGCAGTAGTGTTTGTTCAGAGTCTTTGATCATGTCTTTCAGATCAATAGAGAATTTAGCACGCACGTCTTCTGGTGCTTCAGCCTGAACCCAGCTTAATAGCTCTGCCGCAAATTCATTGGCCAGACGATAGTACTCACGAATTTCTGCTTCAAGTTGCGCAGGCACACGACCTTTCGGATAAACGTGGAAGTACTCTTTAATGTCTTTAATTGTGAAGCCTTTCGCAACTTCAGAAACATCGGGCGGAAAGTAACCGTCTTGCGTTTCCTTATTGAATAAAAACGCGTGCTTTTCTTCTGAGTTAAAGAATTCTTGCCAGTTTTTATAGATAGACTCAACCAGTTCCTGAGGAATTGGGTGGTTTTTTAGTACACCAAAGCCCGTTGAGCGCAGAGATTCAACAAATTGTTTCGCCGCGTCAGGCGCTTGATAGTCAACTGTAGGTAGCTGTTGCATAATGGTTCCACCGATATTTTAACGTGACTTAAATTCAAGAAATTAACTGCAACTCGAACATTGAAAATTAACTTTTTGAATTAAGATAAAATCTTGCTCGCGAGCTTAGAGAAATCCACCGCCTCAGATAAGGACTTATGTCCGCCCCCCTGTCAATAATCACTGAGATTGACTCAGATCAAACCGGTTCTACAGGTAAAGATATCTGCCACTCCAGCCCGTGTTGACGGTCGTGCACCTGGTAACTGCCATTTAAAGCATTCACAATCAAGTTAGCCGCTACGGAAGCGCTCAATCCGACATGCCCCGTGTTACCTCTTTTAGTTGTCACGAATGGCTTCAACATGTCTTCTTCTGAGATACCGTCGAGCCCCAGACCATTGTCAAGGTAGCTGACAATTAATTGTGTATCCTCAATTCCGAGGCCGATACGTACTTCCAACTGACCTTCCTGTCGGCCATGAGACAGAGAGTTCGCAATCAGGGTATCTATTACAGAGGCCAGCAGACCTCCGTCAAACAGAGCGGCCCCCTCGTGATGAACGACGATTTCAATGCTGACCGGTTTATTCAACCAGGCACACTGTACTTTCTCCGCAAACTCAAACAAGCTCACCCGGGTTGGCGACACCGGACACTCTACCCGCGCAATTTGCTTAACCATAGACACGAATTTAGCCACCCGGGTTAAGTTTCGTTCACTCAAAGACAAACTTGTATCACACTCTGCCAGCTTATCCGTAATCTCATCAAGGCTTACCTCGCCCTCTTTCAAAGTACTTACCAGCTTATAAATGGTGTCTGAACAATGGCTAACCGCTGTTATGGCCGTACCTAATGGCGTATTGATTTCGTGCGCTACGCCAATCACCATTTCGTTCATCACTTGAGAAAGCTGCTGTTTTACCGCACTCTTTTGTGCATCAAGCAGTTTAATCTGTGTATCCACTCTGGCTAATATCTCAGCAGGAATAAAAGGCTTAGTAATATAATCGTTACCGCCGGCATGAAGCGCTTCTACTATCCAGTCTGTGTCGCTGTGTGCGCTGACAAAAATCACCGGTATATGGCTGGTATGCTTTTCTGCCTTAAGCAACTTACACAATTCGATCCCGGATGTTCCTGGCATTTTGATATCAGTGATCACCAACTCTGGTGGCTTACGTTGAATTATATTCAGCGCCACCTCTGCATTGATAGCGGCAAGTACCGTATGCCCTTGCTGACGAAGGATCAGTTGAAGCATATGCAGGTTTTCTGCAACATCATCAACCACCAAAATGTCTGCCATTCCTTTTACCCTCATTAGTTGCTTTTTACACTTTCAGTAAGCATAGCTTGAGAAATGACCGCACGCGACTATGGTTACTATGTTAGTAAACTCAACAGTGTGGCGTATATGGGTGTAAAATTAAGAGTGAATATTGTCTTTGCGGTGATACTGTCGATATTAGCTATTTCAGCGTTATTACTCTTTTTAAGTTATACCAAACTCGAGCCGGCCAGCCAAAAATTAGACAACCTTAACACATTGGCCAACGTCTCTTCTGAGCTTAAGGAGCAAGCGCAGAATCACGCAGTACAGCTTGCTCTGTACTTAAACAACCCACAACCCCAAAGGCTTGAGCTGCTACGTGATTATAACGAGTCGCAATTTACATTCACACAGGGCAGTCAATCTGGTGAGCTATCAACGCAAGGTGAAATGCAAAAACCGGTTGGCCTGGTCCATGCCCTGGCCCGTCTGCCTATTGAGTCCTCAGCAACACAACTTGCGGCACTGTACGGTGAGCTCAGACAACTCTATATACAAACCTATGCTGAGCTGGCACAGCCTCAACCAAGCGCCACTGCGGCCCCTTTCAATTTGGCAAACTATCACAGCACCTTGCAACATATCACGACAGAACTTGACCAGTTGGATGTAATATTCTCACAGCAAACATCACAACTATATAAAGAAAAAGATCGCCAGTACATGCGCCTGAATCAACTTGCAATATGGGGGATTATATTGCTTGGACTGGCTACGTTGCTGGGGATGTGGTGGTGCAATTTTAGACTTTTTGACCCCCTTAAACGCTTATACCAATCACTGCACAACGCCAATCAGAGTGGTAATGCCCAGCTGCACTTGCCCGAGCAACTAGGAGAAGAGCTAAGTAGCCTGGCCAATGTGGTTGGTCAGATCTACGACAAGCTTCATAACCGAGTGGAAATCGCCAAACTGCGCGAAATGTTTAATCAGGGGATCCGCCACAGTCGTGACCCGGATGAACTAAGACGCTTCGCATTGGAATTTTTCGCGACTTACTACGCAGCTCCCAGCGTAGCAATTTGTGACACCAGTGACAAAGTACTGACCCCATTACAGACCATAGGCTGCCCACCCTGCCTGGATAACCTGAGTATTCAGTTCACTCAATTATGTCGAACTTTGACGCGGCAAAGCTTAGTCTCAGGCGATGCCGCTTTTGACTTAAAAGCAGGTGCCGTCGCCATATCTATTAAAAGTGCTGCTTTATATCCTTTGCTCGTCAACAATCAGCTGAAGGGTGCTCTGTATATTGCCAGCATTGATAAATTCGACAGTGAACAGCAGAACAGTATCCAGCAGCTATGTGAAGATCTTGCGATTCAGATTCAGTTATGTGAAAACGCGCAGCAACAGCTCGCTGCAGAAACGGCCTTGTCGCAGCACCTGGAGATGACATTGCATATCCTGAATGCCATTCCCAATCCGACTTATTACCGAGATACCCGGGGCACCTTTTTGGGGGTAAACCGAGCTTTTCTTGATTTTCTTGACCTGTTTGAGGCCGAGGTGACCGGCATGCGGATCCAGGATGTGTTTGATGTCTATACGACGGGCTACCTGGAGCAAAAATCTAATTACACCATAGAGCAGCAAACACAGCATCAGTTCGAGTTAACTCTGAAGAACGGCCAACAGGAATCCAGAGAGCTGATAGTACATGAGGCTCCTTTCTTTGATGGCTATAAAGAAGTTGGTGGTGTGGTTGGGACCTTTTTAGACATGACAGAGCGAAACGAGCTCGAGCGTAATATGCTTGCGGCCAAAGAGCTGGCCGACAAAAACGCCAAAGTTAAAAGCGAATTCCTTGCTAACATGAGTCACGAGATTCGCTCCCCCATGAATGCCATCATTGGCATGGCTCATCTTGCACTGAATACGCAGCTCACGACAAAACAACGTAATTATGTTGAAAAGATAGATAACGCCGCCAAGCAGCTTCTAAAGCTGCTGAACGATATTCTCGATTTCTCTAAGATCGAAGCAGGTAAAGTTGAAATTGAGTCCACCCACTTCCATCTGGATAAAGTGCTGGATAACGTAGCGACAATCGTCGGACTCAAAGCCGAAGAAAAGCAGCTGGAGCTGATATTTGATGTCCACCCGGATGTAGCGAATGATTATATTGGCGATCCACTGAGGATCGGCCAAGTATTGATCAACCTTGCAGGGAATGCCGTTAAGTTTACAGAGCAAGGTCACGTGACGATCAATATCAGCTATCAAAGTGAAGATGAGCAAAGTGCCAAATTACTCTTTCGTGTCATTGATACTGGGATTGGGCTGAGCAGCGAACAACAAACCAAACTCTTTCAGTCGTTCTCACAAGCTGACACATCTATTACGCGTAAATACGGTGGCACCGGTCTGGGTCTGACTATCTCGCAACATCTGGTGAAACTGATGGGTGGCGAAATTTTTGTTGAAAGCGAACCTGGTAAAGGCTCAACTTTCTATTTTACACTGCCTCTGCCTTTTGCCACCACGACCCGTCTCGTTAGCCAGCCTTCTGAACATTTTAGAGACAAAATAGCTTTAATTGTGGACGACAATGCACTGGCAAGAGAAGTCATGGCCGCCATGCTGAAAAAGTTTGGCATCGCCTCTAAGCTGTTCTCATCCGGTGATGCCTGTATTGAATACGTACAAAATCAGCAACCTCATTTTGATATTGCCTTTGTTGACTGGCATATGCCGCAAAAAGACGGCATTGATACCATTATGGAATTACATCGTCTTTCTTCTTCAAGACAATATGTACTGGTCACCGCCTACGGCCGAGAGCTCGGACTGAAAGACGACCAAAAGCACATGATCTCCAGTATTTTACTCAAGCCTATCAATCCATCCAGCGTGTTCGATTGCCTGCAAGCCTGCCTCGCACCTCTGCCCCAGCAAGTTACAGCCACCAGTGCCACCGAAGACTCCAGGCTATCCGGACTGACGATCCTGGTGGCCGAAGATCAACCCGTTAATCAGGAGATTGCGGTTGAGATTTTGACATTCCACGGTGCCAATGTAGCCGTTGCCAATAATGGTCAGGAAGCACTCGAGGCCGTACAAAAGACCGCATTTGATGTAGTATTGATGGACATGCAGATGCCTGTAATGGATGGGCTAAAGGCAACCCGAGCAATTCGCAAACAGCCCGAACTCTGCCAGCCGCCAATACTGGCAATGACGGCCAATGCCATGCAAGCAGATATACAGACTTGCCTGAGTGCTGGTATGAATGGACACATAGCCAAACCTATCGATGTTGAAAACATGGTTGTAACCATACTGGCGCATGCTAAACAAAGCGAGGCCGAAGAAGGTGTTCAAAAAGCAGTGCCACTTGAGTCTGACGAGCTGGAAGCACCAAGCGTAGAGGCCAAGACCTTCACACTTGAGGGGATTGATATCGAGGCCGGTATCAACCGGGCTGCTGGCAACCGGGACGTGTACTTTTCGCTGCTTGAGAAATTTGTGAAACAACAGATTGAAGAACTCATCAACCTTAAACAAGCCATCACCATAGGTAACACAGAGCTTGCAGAGCACATTCTCCATGCCCTGAAAGGCGCAAGTGCGAACTTATCTATGACACATCTGACGAGCCAATGTGCTGCACTGGAATCCCAACTTCAGAATAACAGCTTAGACGGAACACAGATTGATAATTTGCTGGAGTACATCAGGCACTGCCATGAGCAAGTCTCGAATTATGTAAACTTACACACCGCAGAGGCTGAAAAATGCCTTTCAGATAAGACCTCTGACGCTCTGTCTGAGCAGTCCGACGAAATGCTGATAGCACTTGCGAAAGCACTGCAGGACTATGATGCAAGTGCTACTGAGCTTGTCGCATCAATGCATACTGACACACATTTGCCTGAAGCGGTGTTGGATGAACTTAACGATTTGATCACTCGGTATGAGTTTGAAAAAGCACACGCGCTGCTATTGCCTTATGTACCGCAACTTGCTTGAGCCTGAGCCCAAATGGAGATCGAGGCAGCATAGCCAGCCTTTAATAAGCTTGGCTGCGCTGCGCAAAAGGTAAGATTAGTCGTTATAACCCAAGGTCAGCCATAAAGTCGTCATCTGCAACGTCTTCAGCTGATGTCTCTGCTTTTTTTGCAGACTCCGCTTTTTTTGTTCTCTGGCTTGCAATGATGTCATCCGGGTCCACGGCTTCGGTAATATCGTAGTCATGGAGCTTGATAAACTCGGTCTTATCCATTGCCAGTTCAAGATAGAAAATGTTCTGCCCCTGAGTAGTAAAGGTCACGCGGCGCGCCTGTGGCCTGTCCATTGTGGTATCCACCGAGATCTGAACCTGTTTGTTAATTGCCATCATTTTAGGCTGGTTCTGTGTGATAGAGGTATGAAGCTGCTCACGCACTTTACTGGTAAAGTCACCAACGATTTGGTTCATTAGCTCACCCATCACATTGGATACATCATCCGATAGGTGGCTTTGCGCAATTTCACTTTCCGGCATCCCCATTGAACGCATATAGTCCTGATAAACCTCCATCGCAGCCTGCGCGGTAAAGTTGGTGACAACCAGTCCGGTAAAACCGCCGTCAAACAGAACAAAACAACCAATGTCTGGACGCATACAGGTACGGGTGATCTTCTGTACCATTGCCGAATAGGCAATCTGATTGCCACTGGCCGAGGATAAAACCTCTGTCACCGAGTGACATAATGTGGATAGGATATCTTCTGTGCTGATCACTTTATTTTTCGCCATGTTGGTTCTCTAACTTACTTCTTATTGTTAATACTAGCCAAGCTACTCAATTTATCACTGACTATCTAGTATAAAATGCTAAAATAGCATGATTATTTTTTTGTAAGACAAATTGGACTAGCAGTGTGACGGGCAAAGACAGTATATATGCCACAGAGCAAGAAGTCAGAGACTTCACCTTCGACGCAAACGTTGTAGAAGTATTTCCGGACATGATCCAGCGCTCGGTGCCGGGTTATGCCACCATAGTCAGTACCATGGGTAAATTGGCAGGCCAGTACGCCCAGAGTAACTCTAACCTGTATGATTTGGGCTGTTCGCTGGGCGCAGTCACCCTGAGTATGCGTCGCAATATCGACAAAGAAAATTGCCGCATTATTGCCGTAGACAACTCCCAGCCTATGGTCGAGCGCTGCCAGATGCATCTGAAAGGCTTCAAATCAGACGTACCGGTAGACGTGCAACTGGGCGACATTAACGAGTTAGAGATAAGCAACGCCAGCGTTGTTGCCATGAACTTTACTTTGCAGTTTATCCCCCAGGCACAAAGAGCCGCTGTGCTTGAAAAAATTTACCAGGGGCTGAAACCCGGCGGCGTACTGCTGCTTTCGGAGAAGATAAAAGGTGAGAACGACATCAAAGATAATTTGTTGATTGACCTGCACCACGACTTCAAACGACACAATGGCTATTCGGAACTTGAGATCAGCCAAAAGCGTACCGCCATTGAGAACGTGATGCGCACCGACAGCCTCAGCACCCACAAAAAGCGCCTGGAACAGATCGGCTTTGCCCATACCCAGGTGTGGTATCAGTGCTTTAACTTCTGCTCCCTGGTAGCGATTAAATAAGAGAAAGACTATGAATTCCTGGTTTACCGATTTTTATGCCGCTATTGCGAAAAGCCCTCTCAGCCATTGGCTGGAAACACTGCCGGCACAACTGACTCACTGGCAAAAAGAAGCCCAGCACGGCGACTGGTCACAATGGGAAAAGGTACTTAAAAACCTCCCTGATTTGCCCGCCGATCAGATTGACATTGAGAACAAGGTGTCCTTTACCCGTCAGGAGCCACTCTCTGAGGGACATCAGAAGCAACTGACACACCTGTTCAAACGCATGATGCCCTGGCGCAAAGGCCCGTTTCATATTCATGGTATCGACATTGACACCGAATGGCGCAGCGACTGGAAATGGGATCGCTTGTTACCACATATCAGCGATTTACATGGCCGCAGCGTGCTCGACATCGGCTGTGGCTCTGGCTATCATCTGTGGCGCATGCGCGGTGCGGGGGCTGAGTTTGTCGTGGGAATTGATCCCTCAGACTTATTCTTGAGTCAGTTTCAGGCCATCAAGCACTTTAATCCAGATCCGAATGTCCATCTGTTACCTCTGGGTGTGGAGCAACTCCCGGATTTGAAAGCCTTTGATACCGTTTTCTCTATGGGGGTTCTGTATCACCGTCGCTCCCCCATCGACTTCCTGGCTCAGCTAAAAGCTCAGTTGCGCCCGGGCGGTGAATTAGTGCTCGAAACCCTGGTCATTGAAGGTGATGTAAACACGGTTCTTGTGCCGACAGATCGCTATGCCAAAATGCGTAACGTCTGGTTTATTCCCAGTTGCGATGCGCTTGCGTTGTGGCTACAACGCGTGGGCTTTAAAGACATCAAGGTGGTGGATAAAGACATCACTTCTTTGGATGAACAAAGACGTACCGAGTGGATGCAGACCGAATCTCTGGCCGACTTTTTGGATCCCAACGATCCCAGTAAGACAATTGAGGGCTACCCCGCTCCGCTCAGAGCAATCCTGGTTGCAAAAGCTTGATAATCAAACACAAAAAAGCCAGCATCTAAGCTGGCTTTTTTAATTTACTCTAAAGGCTAACTTAGCCTAGTAGCTCAGCCAATTGCTGACTTACCGCTTCAACAGCCTGAGTACCATCCAGTTTGTGGTATTGAGTATTGCCGGCATCCGCTTCTGACTGGTAGTAGCTTACCAGCGGTTTTGTCTGGTCGTGGTAGATACCAAGACGCTTGCGTACTGTTTCTTCTGTATCATCGGCACGAATGATCAAGTCTTCGCCAGTCTGGTCGTCTTTGCCTTCTACTTTAGGCGGGTTGTACACAACGTGATAAACACGGCCAGAAGCCGGGTGTACGCGACGACCGCTCATACGCTCAACGATGATTTCGTCAGCAACGTCGAACTCGATAACGTGATCAACGGCAATGCCGTTTTCTTTCATTGCATCTGCCTGAGGGATAGTACGCGGGAATCCATCTAACAGGAAACCATTCGCACAGTCTTCTTTTGCAACGCGCTCTTTTACCAGACCAATGATGATGTCATCAGACACAAGCTGGCCTGCATCCATCACTTTTTTGGCTTCCAGACCCAGTGGCGTGCCTTCGCTGATTGCAGCACGCAGCATGTCGCCCGTTGAAATTTGTGGAATACCGTACTTTTCCATTAGAAATTGAGCTTGAGTGCCTTTACCTGCACCCGGCGCGCCTAGCAAAATAATGCGCATAGTGTGTTCCTCGTATGTGAGTTATACCCATTTCACTTAATACCTGTTCAATTTGAAGGAGCAAATAGGACGCTAACTGTGTTAAAAATTTCTCATTTAGAACAACTAAATAGCAAAATCTTTGCCTTGTTATCGACCCTATTTTCTCGCCTCAAAATAGAACACTTAATTAAGCAAATTGGTATTAACTGGATTTTAATTGTGTCGAATTTTTTCACATTGGGCAGGGATACTCAAGGGACTTAGACCAATTGTCTAGCGCAGATTGTAACAAGGCGAACAAAATTCACTCACCTTGTCATAATATTCGGATTGCCATGAGAATTTGGTCAATTAAACCTCGTCTTTGCCAGGTATAATTATCAGCTGACTTCTTGCTTTAACCCAGCCCTGCCTAAGACAGCTCGATATAGCCGCTCACCCAGAACCGAAAATGTCAGACCACTGAGGATCACGGCACCGCCAATCATCTCGAACAGGCTTATCTGTTCACCCAGGATCAAACTGGCCCCTATCATCCCCACCAAAGGGATCAACAAGGCAAACGGGGTCACTGCCGCAGCGCGATGTCTGCCCAGTAACCAGCCCCACAAAGCAAATGCCAGCAAGGTGGAGACGGGCCCAACGTAGAGTAACGCTAACCAGGATTGTGCACTGGTATTTTGGATCAGGGTGACTGGTGTATTACTTTCAAGAATATAAGACAATACGAACAAAGGCAGTGGCGCCACAGCACTGACCCAGACCATAAAATGCAGCAAGTTAACTTGCTTTAACTGTTTCATGATGAGATTCGACACCGCCCAGCTCAAAGCCGCACACAGGATCAACGCCATGCCATACAAAGTGACACTGCCTGTTTCGCTCAAAAAGAACAAACCAAACCCACTACACGCAATGACCGCACCAGTTATCTGAAAACGACTTGCCTGCTCTTTTAACACCAGTGCACTAAGAACAATCGTAAACACCACCTGGGCTTGCAGTAATAACGATGCAATGCCCGCTGAGGCATCTTTTTCCATTGCTACAAACAGCAGGCCAAACTTAATCACACCAAGAAATAAGCCCACTCCCAGCACATGCCACACCGGTGTCTTCGGAAAGGGAATAAAAAAAATGGCGGGCAGTGCCACAATCAAAAAGCGTAAGCCAGAAAACAAGATAGGCGGCAGCTCTGCGAGGCCCAATTTGATGACTGAAAAGTTAATTCCCCACACTGCAACGACAAGCAATGCACACAAAGTGCTTTTTAAATCCATATTCCCTTCCTGACCTAACGACTTTTTCACCCTAATTCGGGTCCAATGCATAGCATCACGCTAGCATAAATTTCACGACAAGCGCAAAACGGTACGCGCCTTTTATTTCGAATATTGAAACAATCATTTTAATTACTGCCATTTTTTACTAAAAAGGTACATTCATGTAAAATTACCTAATTAGCAGACAAAGCAATGCAATAATTCGCCAAAATAAAAAAATTAAACCATTTTTCATTGCAAAATTATTTCATTCCATTGTAGAATGCACGCCCAACCGAATAGCAGCTTTTGCTGGCCTTTCATTCTTAAAATTCTTGTTAATAAAAGTCGTGCAGTCCCCATATGGTGATTGCTTTTTTGTGCGCGTCAATTTTATAAATGTCAAAAGTCAGCTCAGCGATAGCCATTCAACCCGGTTGGCGACTACCCTCGCAGAAACCACCACACACGAGATTTAAAATTAACCGTTTCTAACTTGAGGAACATACATGAGCACCACAGCACGCAATCTTACTCCGATCGCAACCGCCATGGCACTGGCAATGGCCGGCCTGTCATCTGCCCCAGTATTGGCAGAAGAAGCCCAAGCTGAGAAATCAAAAATCGAAGCCATCACGGTAACCGCGACCAAGCGTTCACAGGTTATCTATGAAGTACCGATCGCTATGAGTGCATTCTCAGGGGATGATCTGGATGCACAAGGTATCTCAGACATCACTGATGTGGGCAAATTTGTTCCAAACCTGAATATTACCGGCTTCTCAGCAGGTCACAACTCCTCTGCCAACCCGTTTATTCGTGGTATCGGCTTGCAAGACCACCTGATCACTACAGATCCTGGCGTAAGCGTTTATGTTGACGGTGTTTACCTGGGTCGCCAGGTTGGCCAAAACTGGAACCTGGCCAACATCGAGCGTATTGAAGTACTGCGTGGTCCTCAGGGCACTCTGTATGGCCGTAACTCAATCGGTGGCGCAATTAACATCATCACTAAGCAACCAGATCAGGAAGCAGTGACTAAGGTTAGTGCTGAGACTGGCACACGTGGTCGTCTCAAAGCGAGCATGTTTACCAACCAGGCCGTAACCGATGAACTGGCGTTTAACTTCAACATGGGCTTTAACCGCCGCGGTGGCCTGGGTGAATTTACTAACCTGCCAAATGCTGAATACGATGTGGGTGAGAACCAGGAATTCCATGGTCGAGTCTCAGTTAAATACACCCCAACTGATGATTTACGTTTGGTACTGACTGCAGATGCGAACGACGGTGAAGGTGGTACTCGTCCGTTTACCGTTCTGATCGATGAGATGCCAGAAGGACGTCTTTATAAAGCAGGTTTGCGTAACCACATGGTAGCTGCTGACCCATATGACAATGCCACGAGCAGCATTGAAACGGCCACGGTATCAAACAAAGCAAATGGTGTATCACTCACAGCAGAATACGATATCAACGCAGATTTTGGCACTAAGTTTATCTTCAGTAAGCGCTCTTCTGAATATAAAGCCGGCCTGGATGACGACGGCACCGCAGTCGCCCTTGACCACTACCCTGAGCGTGGTGAGGCCGATCAAACTTCTGTAGAACTTCAGCTAACGGGCTATCTGGGTCGCGCAGACTTTGTAACCGGCATATACTGGTTTAACGAAGAAGGCAGCAACCGCCAGAGCTCTGATGAAGCAAGCTTTGATGGTGGCCCGACTAAACTAGAGTTGGATCAAGAAACCACCAGTCGTGCGGTTTTCTTCAACCTGGGCTATGACCTGACCGATGATCTGCGCTTGAGTGGTGGTGTACGCTACACTGAAGACGAAAAAGAAGCATCAACAAATGTATTCGACCCTGTTGGTACCATCTCCTCTAGCAAAGACTGGGATGAGATCTCATGGGAAGTTGCAGCGAATTATACCTTTGAGAATGGCCTTAACTGGTACGGTACCATTCAAACTGGTTACCAATCTGGTCAATACCCTGCCCGTCCATATTTCCTGATCGGTCAGTTCTTCGGTGAAGGCGGCTTTGACAACCCGAATGCAGCCGCCGCGGTGCGTGCAAACAACGCATTTATGGCGAGCGAAAACATCAGCGCAATCAACTATGAAACTGGTTTCAAAGGCCAGCTGACTAACGACTTCAGCATGAGCGTTGCGTTTTTCAATACTGAATATGAAGACCTGCCTTATCAGGTCAACGTAGTAACTGATGCAGGATTTGACACCAACAACCTGATTGTTGAACAGACCTCTCGCGGTATCGAGTTTGAGAGCACCTACTATGTAACAGACAACTTCACCCTGCATTCAAGCTTTGGCTTTATGGATGTAGATGTTGAAGAGCAAAATGGCATCAAGCCGGTTGCACCTCTTACTCCAGAGTGGACTGCCTCAATCAGCCCGTCTTATGAGTTTGAACTGGACAACAATGCAACGGTAAATACGCGCTTTGACATTTCATACCGTGACAGCATGTATGGTGAGCCGAGCTCAGATCCGCGCCGTATGACACAAATTGATGACCGTACTACGGTAAACTTTGATATTTCATACGCGCCAGCCAATGCGAACTGGGACATCTCGCTATATGGTCGCAACATCTTTGATGAGCGCTATGACGATGCACGTCTCAATACTGGTGACTACATCCTGGTTATCAAGAGCAATGATGCCAGCGAATTCGGCGTTCGCTACCGCGCAACATTCTAATTAGCTATTGCCTAACAGACTGTTAGCTTCACGCTGACAGTCTGCTTACCCTCGCTTTTACACCTTTCCTGTAACCCCTCCTCGTCGTTTACAATAGTTCACCTTGATAGTTGAAGTGCAAATAAGAAAAGATTAGGATCCGCGCCTTTCATATGGATACGGAATATATCAGACATGAGATTCTTACCTAATAAGAAGCTGTTCTTATGCGCAACAATGGCCTTGTTACTCACTGCATGTGGCGGTGGTTCAGACAGCCAAGACCCAAGTAGTTCCTCTGTCGAAGACAATAAAATTAGCTACACCGAATTACCCAATTTTATTAATGTAAAAGAAGGTCAGGAGGTCACGCTATCTCTGAATACCTCTGGGACAAATGCAAGCAACCTCAATTTTACCTGGACAGTTCGTGGCGTTGATGGTGACGTGCCATTTACAGGACAAGGCACTGATACAATCACATTTACCGCGCCAGAAGTGACTCAACAGAGCTCTCTCAGCATCTCTGTAAAACTAAACACCTCTAATGTGATAGGTTTTGTGGACCAGCACAGCTCTGTATCTGTCGCTGATACAGACTCAAGCACCATTACACCACAACCTGATACGGGTAGCGTAGTCGAGGAGCTTGATTTAAGTGTGCTTGTCTCTGGCAGTACCTGGATGGAGACCATTCACCGGCATATTAAAGCACCGCGTACGGAAGGCGGCTATAATCATACTACCGTGAAATTCTCGCGCCCTCTCGATATTGTTGGCTTCGATCAAAGTGAACATATGTTTACTGCTCAAGCGTGCGGTAAGCAACATGGTAACGATGTGAAAGTGCGTGACTTTTTTGCTCATATTGACTGTTCAGAGGGTACTGAGTCAATGGTGCTGACTCAAGCTGAAAACAGCTTTACCATCACCAAAATGTGTGGTGACGACGTTGCTGCTACCAGCACATTCAAACACGTCAGTGAGACCGCACAAGAGAGCTTTGGCAAGTTAGCAGTTAATTTTGCGAACTATCCACAGCTTGCTGAAACAAATCAGCTTTGCGGTATTATCGCCACATCTCATGTGGAAACAAAGGACGGTAATGGTGAGACATTAACCAGTGCCGACGTCACAGTCGTGCGTTTGACTAGTCAGTACGAAGGTAGCCCGTTTGAGTTATCCTTCACATTTGGCGGCAAGCCAAACGATTCGTTTGCTAGTTTAGACAGTGTTGCAACAGGCAACTTCGCACAGCTTACTGCGACTGCATACCCTGAAATATACCAGCTCAAGAGCGACTCAGGGATGCTCAGCCTAGATTGGGACAACACAGACACACATATCAAGGCTGAATTTAGCTTCGACCTGCCGCTTAGCACGTTCGAAGATGAAGAGGTCACAGGTAATTTCGAGTTAAAACTCGACTGATATCAATTCACTGATCATCAGACTATAAAAAAGGGCTACGATTAAATCGTGGCCCTTTATTTTAACCTGCAAACCAGCACACTACATAGGCTGATCGTCATCCACCCATCGATTGGTTATATATTAATGCGGATTGATTTCACAATGACAATATGCTTCATGGGTATTGCAGTTTGATTGATGCGCCGCACAGAGTGAGCACGTGGCTCACTCTGTGAGATACAAGGTATCTTATCCGGCTTACTTTGCTTGTGTTTGTGCAGTCTCTTCCACTTTAGGCTGGACGTCTTCGCCGTAACCAAAGGTAACAGCCAAAACCAGTACAACGGATGCAGCCAGCATCAGTTTACCAAACAGTGGCAGACAGAATCGGAACCATAAATGATAAGGTACTCCTGCCATACCAATGATCCCCATCAGAACCGCATTGGTCGGAATGATCATGTTAGAGAAGCCATCACCAAACTGGTATGCCAGTACTGCAACCTGACGGTATACACCAATAATATCACCGACCGGTGCCATCAGTGGCATAGTGACATAAGCCTGACCACTGCCTGAAGGGATAAACAGATTCAACAGCGTTTGCATTATAAACATACCTACAGCTGCCAGTTCAGCACCCAGATGTGATAATGGTGACGACATGGCATAAACCAAAGTATGAAGGATCTGACCATCTTCCATTATCAATGCAATACCACGTGCCACACCAATTAAAATAGCGGTGCTTGCTAAGTCTTTCACCCCTTCAATAAACTCATTGGCCGCCCGATCGGCTCCTATCTGGCCAATTAAAGTCGTGAAAATCCCCCAAGAAATAAATACGGCACCCAGCTCATACAGATACCAGCCTTTTTGAGAAATACCCCATACTGCTGTCACAATCGCGGCAACCAGACCAAACAAAATCATCTGGTGACGTTTGTTCAGTGTCGGGTAATTTGCCTCAGCACTACCGGCTAACGGACATGGTAAACCTTTGGTCAAGGATAACTCAGGGTTTGCCTGTATTTTTTTGGCATAACTCCAGACATGATGAAAACCAATCAATACAAACGGCAGGAATATTGCCAGCCGCAGTTCAATGCCCGAGTACACAGGAATGTCTGCTACCTTCTGAGCCACCATTACGGTAAAAGGATTAAAGGCAGACACGCCGTAACCGATACCGTAACCCGCAACCACCATGCCCACTGCAGTCATTGCATCAAGGCGCATCGCTTTACATAGTCCAACCAGGATAAGTACAAAAGGAATATACTCACCGGCTGTGCCTATGGCACCTGATGCCAACGCAAAGCAGAATACCACCATGAAAATTAGAATATTCGGCTTATGACCAAATCGCTCCAGTAAGCGGCCTATTAGCGCATCTATGGTGCCCGTTGCACGTGCGATTGATAACACACCACCGACAATAAAGACGAAGAAAATAACATCTTGTGCCGCTGCAAACGCACGCGGAATCGCGACCAGAAAATCCATCGGAGTTAGATGCGTTTGCGCTTGAGCAAGCGCGTAAGTACCAGGAACTACGGCCTGACGACCATTGTCGAGTGTTACTGTCTCGAAGAAGCCTTGCGGAACAAGCCAGGTTGCGAGATACGCTACCAGCATCATAGACAATAATAGGATGAGCGTATGGGGAACTTTGAACCCTTCTTTCATGTTAATTCTTTGTCGTTAATTTAAATTGTGCGCAGTGTAATAAAAATTGGCCCTCTGGTGCAAACACCACGCGCCTAATGAGCCAACTTTGTCGTTAAAAAAGGTAACAAGAACTCCCTTGGGGGAAAATCCAACAGAAATAAAAAAGCCCTGCACTAAGCAGGGCTCACATGACGCAAGAAAAAATGCTGTTTGATCCGGCTTACAGGAATTGGCCTAACGCTTTTACCTGGTCAAGCATACGGTTTGAGAAACCCCATTCGTTATCGTACCAGGCCATAACTTTAACCAGTTTGCCATCGACCTTAGTCTGGGTTGCATCAAATACTGATGACGCTGGGTTATGGTTAAAATCAACGGATACCAGTGGCAATGTGTTGTACTCAAGAATACCAGCCATCGCACCGTCGGCAGCGCCTTTTAAGATCTCGTTTACTTCCTCGGCAGATGTCTCACGTTTTGCGATAAAAGTAAGATCAACCAAAGAAACATTCACCGTCGGTACACGCACCGCCATACCATCAAGTTTGCCAGCCAGCTCTGGTAATACCAGACCCACAGCCTTCGCTGCACCGGTTTTTGTCGGGATCATTGATTGTGTTGCACTACGCGCACGGTATAAGTCTTTGTGGTAAACATCACACAGGTTTTGATCATTTGTGTAAGCATGGATAGTAGTCATACTGCCCTGTTCAATCCCTATGGTGTCATTAAGGGCTTTTGCTACTGGTGCCAGGCAGTTGGTCGTGCATGATGCGTTGGAAATGATGTTGCTATCTGCATTCAAGACTTCACTGTTTACGCCATGTACAACAGTGGCATCCATATCAGTGCCAGGTGCCGACACGATCACTTTCTTCGCACCCGCTGCAATATGCTTACCGGCGGTTTCACGTGAAGTAAACAAACCTGTACATTCAAGTACGATATCTACCTTAAGGTCGCGCCAAGGTAATTGTGCAGGATCGCGCTCCTGAGTCAGGGTGATTTCGTCATCACCTATAACCAGGGTGTTGTCTTTTAGCTCAACCGGAAAATTAAAGCGCCCATGAACCGAGTCAAACTGGGTCAGGTGTGCGTTAGTCTGTGCTGGTGCCAAGTCGTTAATCGCGACAATCTTGATCTGATCATTCTGACCTGCTTCGTAAAGCGCTCTCAGTACATTTCGACCGATACGGCCATAGCCATTAATTGCAATATTAATCATAACCCTATTCCCCTAAATTAGTTTACTTCACTTGCTTGTCGAGCAAGCGCTTCAATGGCTTGCCAGTCTTTGTTTGCGATAAGTGCTTTATCAAGCATCCAGGTACCACCGACACAAATCACATTTTTGAGTGCCAGGTAGTCAGGTGCTGTCGCTAAGCTGATCCCACCCGTTGGGCAAAACGTCACCTGAGGTAAAGGACCACCGATTGATTTCAGCATGGCCGTACCACCTGCAGCCTCTGCCGGGAAAAACTTCAAAAACTTAAAGCCCTGAGCGGCCAGCTCCATAGCTTCGCTTGGCGTTGCTGCGCCAGGTAAAAATGGAATATCTGAGCCTTTTGCCAGCGCCAGCAATTCAGAGCTTACGCCCGGGCTGACCATAAAATCAGCACCTGCTTCAACGGACGCGTCGAATGATGCTTTGTCAACGACGGTTCCGGTCCCGACATAGGCCTCTGGCACCGCTTCTTTCATGGCTTTGACCGCCTGTGCAGCAACCGGTGTACGCAATGTCACTTCCAGTGCACGCAGACCACCGCGATATAACGCCTGTGCCAGTGGCACGGCATCTTCTAAGTCTTCAATGACGATAACGGGTACTACCGGTGCCGCTGATAAAATCTCTTTAATGCTCATAATGTCCTCATTCCCAGTTGCTGTTATTCTTCTATGCCGAATGCACTTGCGCCTAAGTCGGCACTGCTGACAATATTTCTGAAACCGCTAAATAACTCTCGACCCGTACCAAAAGTTGGACCAACCTCGGTCAATTCAATCTCACGCTGAGCAAGCTCTTCATCGCTAACGTGCAGAACCAGTTCACCTTTAGGTGCATCAAGCGTGATCAAATCACCCTCTCGTACTTTCGCAATCGGCCCACCTTCAACGGCTTCTGGCGCCAGGTGGATAGCCGCAGGCACTTTACCCGATGCACCTGACATCCGGCCGTCAGTGACAATGGCGACTTTGAAGCCTTCATCCTGCAAGCTCGCCATTACCGGCGTCAGCTTATGTAGCTCAGGCATCCCTTTGGCCTTGGGACCTTGCTCTTTAAGTACGGCAATAAAGTCCTGGTTTAGTTCGCCACGGGTGTACGCTTCTTGTAGTGCTGCTTGTGAACTGAACACTTTGGCAGGAGCCGAGACCACCTGATGCTGCTCAGCAACTGCAGATACTTTAATAACAGACTTGCCCAGGTTGCCACTTAAAAGCTGCAGGCCCCCTTGCTTGTTGAAAGGATTAGACACAGGTCTGAGCACATCTTCGTCCAGAGAATCAACTGGGCAATCTACCCATTTCACTTTTGCAGGCCCTGTGCTGTCTGTCATGATAAGACTTGGGTCAACATCTAAAACCGGCTCTTTTGTATATGCATCAAGGCCTTCGCCCACAATGGTTTTAACATCGTTGTGCAGGTAACCGGCATCACGTAATTCACGCATCAAAAAGCCCATGCCACCCGCAGCCTGGAAGTGGTTCACATCGGCTGAACCATTAGGATAAATACGCGTTAGTAATGGCACCACTTCCGATAAGTCAGCCATATCTTTCCAGGTGATTTGAACGCCAGCGGCTTTAGCCATGGCTACCAAGTGAATGGCGTGGTTTGTAGACCCCCCTGTTGCCAGCAGGCCCACCAACCCGTTAATCACGGTTTTTTCGCTCACTACCTCTGCCAGGCTATTCGCATTGTCGTCGCCAAGCAGCTGCTTTAACATGGTTTCTACTGCGCTGGCAGTCAGGCCATCACGCAGCTCGGTATAAGGGTTGATGAATGAGCTGCCAGGTAAGTGAAGACCCATGATTTCCATGAGCATTTGGTTTGAGTTTGCCGTACCATAGAAAGTACAAGTGCCCGCGCTATGATAAGAAGCACTTTCGGCTTCCAACAGTTCTTCGCGGCTGACCAGACCTTGTGCAAATTTTTGTCTGACACGAGCCTTCTCTTTATTCGGAATGCCCGATTGCATAGGGCCCGCTGGCAGGAAATAAATTGGCAGATGACCAAATGACAGCGCGCCAATCAGTAATCCGGGGACGATCTTGTCACACACGCCCAAACAAAACACACCGTCAAACACATCATGTGATAGGGCAACCGCCGTCGACATTGCAATAACATCGCGAGAAAACAAGGACAGCTCCATACCATCACGCCCTTGCGTTACGCCATCACACATCGCGGGTACGCCACCGGCAACCTGTGCAGTGGCATCGTATTTTTCAGCGATCGCCTTGATCTGGTCAGGATACTCTTTGTAAGGCACATGCGCAGACAACATGTCGTTGTAAGCATTGATAATAGCCAGGTTTGGCTGCTCATCCGCTTTTAATCTTGCTTTGTCACTGCTCGAACAGGCCGCCATCACGTGTGCCAGGTTACCACAGCCCAGTCCGGCTCTGACGCGAGTTTGTTTTTTTGCTTGTTCTATGCGCTCAAGGTAGGCCTGACGAGATTGCTGACTGCGGGTGATAACGCGTTGAGTGACTTCATGAATTCGAGGATGCAACATAATTCAACTCTCTATTGTTAGAGGAAAAGGCTCAGTACAGCTCTCCCCGTACTGAGCAGCTTTGATTTACCCGTTCAAAGGTACGCTGTCAGGTTGTCTCTCACCCCAACCTGACACCGGTGTCACTATATTTACTCACGTTTGTGACACCGGTGTCAACCCTTACTTTAAATTTAGTCTAAAATTCATCAATGACCAAATAATGAACAAGCCAGAAACAAAAAAGCCCGACCAAGATTGGCCGGGCTTTGGGCAAGTATAAAAATGGGATTTAGTGGTTTTTGGCAGTTGACTCGCGTGTGATCAGCCTAGCTTCCAGAACGCGCTGATATACCTGCTCCTGGGGTTCCGAGATTTGCATGATCAGTTGCTCTACAGCCAATCTCGTCATCTCTTCAACAGGCTGTGCAATGGTCGTCAAACCGGGCCAAATGTGCCGCGCAATCGGCGCATTATCAAACCCAGCGATAGACAAATCTTCCGGGACGCGCAATTGCCGTTGAGTTGCCAGCTTGAGTACCGCGGCAGCCATGTAGTCGTTAGACGCGAATACGGCCGACGGACGTGGTGTCATATCCAAAATGGCTTTAGCGCTGTCTGCACCTGAGTGGTAACTAAAGTTACCCTCAGCAACCAGACGTTCCTGAAGCGGGATCTGGTGTTGCTCAAGCGCTCGTTTATATCCGTTATAGCGATTTTCTGTGGCACTGTGGTCCGGGTGACCTTTGATAAAGGCAATATCTGTATGACCCAGTGCAATAAGGTGTTCAGTCAGCTCAAAGGCCCCCTGCTCATCATTACTACAGATAGAAATAGACTCATCATCCTGAATAGCTGAGGCCACCAATGCGTAGTTGATATTTTTTTGCTTAAGAAAATCGATTAGCTCACGTGAATCAGAAAACGGGGGTGTCAATACGAGACCATCCAATCGAGACGTTGTCAGCAACTGATCAATATTATCAATCAATGCCTCGCCGCGAAGCTCACAAGGGTGGATCAGTAAGTTGTAATTATGTTTATGACAGGCTTCTAACGCACCACTTTGTACACGGGTTATATAGCTTTTACTCGGATTGTCATACAGGCAGCCAATAATGAAACTCTTGTTGCGCGCTAATCCGCGCGCAATAGGATTTGGGCGGTAATCCAGCTCCTTAAAAACTTTGAGTACTTTCTCGCGTGTTGCAGGGCTGACATTAGGTTCATTATTCAATACCCGGGACACTGTCTTTTTCGACACACCCGCATACTGCGCGACACTGTTAATGGTCACTTTTTTCATTACACTTGTCCTGACTATCTGGTACTGGCACGCTCATGTAAGCACGCAGCAGCGCCAATCAAAGGGATATTTTCCTGTACTACTAAAGTGACTGGGATCTGACCCGCATATTGGCTCATCGGGCCTTTGGTGACAAACCGTTCAGCAAACTGGCTTGATTTTAAGCGCTGCGCCATCCGAGGCAGAATTCCGCCACCAATGAACACACCACCCAGTGCACCAAATGTTAAAGACAGATCACCGGCAACACTGCCAATCCAATCACAGAAGTGATTCAGCGTAGCATCACAGATTTCACATTCCGCTGCACGCTCACTGATCTGCGCCGCGCTCAGTCTCTCAGCCGTGTGTCCTTTTACTTTTGCCATAGCCTGGTACAAATGTGCTAAACCACGACCGGAAAAAACTTCTTCAACTGAAACATGTGCAATTTCCTGTTTCAGGGCAACCAATAACTGCTGATCCAGTTCAGTGACCGCAGCTAAGCTGATATGACCAGCCTCGCAACTCATTACGGCACTGCCGTTAATGTCTCTGGCCAGACACGCAGCACCAAACCCGGTGCCAGGTCCCATCACCGCGATATTAGCACCAGCTTGAGCCTGACCCGATTTTATTTCGATATTTTGTTCTGGGTCCAGGTAAGGCGCAGCGTACGCAAAAGCAGCAAAGTCATTGATGACCGCTAATTCGCTAAAACCAAATTGCTGTTTAATATCCTGGCTGTTAAATTGCCATCCTAAATTAGTCAGATAAACCTGCTGTGCCTTCACCGGCCCTGCCACAGCCAGACATGCACGCAACGGCTTGGCTATGGGAAGTTCATTCAGGTAGCGGCTGATGGCAGTTTCAAAAGAGGGAAATTCGGCGCTGGGATACGTTGACTGGTGACTTATTACAAACTGATTAGTACTCGAATCATATTGGGTTATTACGGCAAAACGGGCGTTGGTTCCGCCGATATCCGCGACGACAATAGGCTCAAACACGTGGCCTTTGTTATTCGAGCTATGAGGTGTTGTCTGGCTCATGTTGTTTTTCTCTTTTATCCGGGTGCACTGAATGCACAACTTCCAAGGTAACTGGCTCGGGTGATGGTGCCAAGCTTCAGCTGTATAACTTTGCACGTTCAGCTGAAAAAATGCTGTCCCCGGAGGGACAGCCAATACGTTTTGACAACAAAATGATAAAACAGTGACATTATGACACCGGTGTCAGATGGAGGCAATAAAAATTTTCGCTCTATCGACACGGCATTTACTAACTGCGCATTTTCACAGCACCTATTTATGAGACCCGCAATATTTTGGTAATTAGGTCGGTCAAGTATGTTACCAGGGCAGCAACATGGATATTACGCTTGCAAATTTTATTCATTCGCTGACAATAATCAGGTTATCACTTAGAACAAATAAACTATGAAACCAAAAGGCAAGGCCACCTCTTTTGATATAGCCCACTTTGCGGGTGTCTCCCAGTCTACTGTGTCACGCGCACTGAGAAACAGTCCGCTGGTTAATGAAGAGACCCGACGTCGCGTCTGGGAAGTGGCAAAGCAGCTGAATTATAAAGTCGATAAAAATGCCAGTAACCTGCGTACCCAGCAAAGTAGTACTCTGGCACTGTTGTTATTTGAAGACCCAACCGGGGACGAATCGCAGATCAATCCTTTCTTTCTTAACATGCTCGGAAGCATCACCCGCGCCTGTGCAAAACAAGGCTATGATCTGCTGGTTTCCTTTCAGTCCACCAGCCAGGACTGGCGAGCAGATTATGAAGACAGCCACAGAGCCGATGGCATTATTCTACTTGGTTATGGTGATTATATGGACTATCAGTCTCGTCTTCAGCAGCTCCTTTCACAGGACACTAAGTTTGTTTGCTGGGGCGCAACGGTTGACGGACGAGAAGATTTAACGGTAAGTTGTGATAACTATGGTGGTGGTAAGCTGGCGGCAGAGCATCTGCTACAGCAAAATCGCTCCCAGTATGTCTTTATCGGCGACGCATCCGATCACAGCCCGGAGTTTTTCGCGCGCTTTAAGGGCTTTCGTGATACCCTGACAGCACAAGGCTTAGCATTACCCGAGCGCCAAATCGCCAATGCCATTTCAACGGAAGAGTCTGGCTATCATGCCACCCGTTCTTTGTTGGCCAATAATATTCAGTTTGATGCGTTATTTGCAGCCAGCGATCTCATCGCCATTGGTGCGCTCAAAGCGCTCAAAGAAGCCGGTAAAAACGTGCCGGGTGATGTCGCCGTTATTGGCTTCGACAATATCGCAGCTGCCAGTTTTATTTCGCCGGCCTTGACCACAGTACAGCAAAATACCACACTGGCGGGCCAAATGCTGGTCAACAACCTGCTTAACTTGATCAAAGGGGAAGCGGTGACAGACACCCTGTTGCCACCTAAGCTGATTGTTAGAAAATCCGCCTGAACGCCTGTGTTACAGATGAAATTTACTGATCTGCTGCTTGAGCAATAGTGCATCCTCATCCGCAGCAGAGGCCATTGCATTGACTTCTGTGATAATGGCACAGTTTGCCTGCGCCAGGGTTGTGATATCTGATATTTGCTGAGTAACGTCTTTGGCCACGGCACTTTGTTCAGTGGCTGCTGTCGCCATTTGCTCATTGAACGCTTCAATTTTGCAAATTTGGTCGTTAATTTGCTGCAACGAGTCCCGCGTGCAGTCCGTCGATGATAAGTTGTTTTCTGTTAACGCATGTGCTTCGCGTATCGCAGACATCGCATTTGCCGAACCACTTTGAAGACCTTGTATCATTCGATTGATTTCTTCTGTCGATTGCTGAGTCCGCTGCGCCAAAGATCTCACTTCATCGGCCACAACAGAAAACCCTCTGCCCTGCTCACCCGCTCGGGCTGCCTCAATCGCAGCATTCAATGCCAGTAGATTCGTTTGCTCTGCAATTGTCTGGATCACCTCCAATACCTGGCTGATGTTATTGGACTGCTCCTGCAAAGCCGTCATTTGCTGCATAGTCAGGTCCATCGCCTGCTCCAGACTTCGGGATGACTGCATATTCTTGGCCACATTACTCTTACCCTGCTCTGACGCGCTCACCGCATCATGACTGGCTTCGCTGGTGTATTGCGCATTCTTGGCTACGTCCTCCGAGGTTGCAGCCATTTGCTCCATTGCCGCAGCAATGTGCACGGTTAAATCCGTCTGTGTGTCGCTCTTATTCGTGAGCTCTGTAAAGTTAGCTTGTAACTGTGCCATTTGACCGGAAAGCTTTTCGGCACTGGAATTAACCTGATTTAAAGTATCGGCAAAAGTTTCAAACATAGAGTTCAAAGCGCGCTCTACCTGCCCCATTTCATCCTGACTATTAGACTCATTAAACCGCAAAGTTAAGTCCAGTGAAGTCGCAACCTGATTGATAAACCGGCTCATCTTTTGAATGGGCGTAGCGATAATATTGCCCAGCACCCATGCACAAAACAGCGCAATGACTATCAGTATGACGGTTATGATAATCGCCATCGTTGTTATCTGATTGGTTATTTCTTCTACATCAGCAAAGGCCTCAGACTGGTCGAGCTCGCTCAGTAGCGCCCAGGTCTTGCCGTTTATCTCGACGGAAGTATACGCAGATGCCACGGCAACATTGCGATAATCTTCAATGATGGCGAATCCGGATCGACCCGACAGTGCTGCTTCGACAGCCTGAGTGCGGACACTTTGCAACCCGACCGATGTATCAAACCTGTCTATTGCGGCAATCACTTGTGGCTCTACATCAGCCTTTGCCAGTACCTGCAGATAGCCTGCTTTATCTTCCAGTAAAAAGCGGCTCATGCTACGCATTTTAAAGTCACTGCCCACCAGGTAGGTTTCGCCCGATTCTCCCAGCCCTCGTGCTTGCCAGTTCTGCTGGTAAGTCAGGATGTCATTGAGTCTGTCGATCGGCATTTGAAACACCAATACAGCAAGAATATTTCCTTCTTTGACAATCGGCGTCGCAACAAATGACGCAGCTGCATTGTAGGAAGGTAGATACGGGGCAAAATCAACAAAGGCTATCTCTCCCGGGGAGAGTGTTCTGGCTGCTCTGAAAACGTCACCAAGCCCACTTTGCGCATAGGGACCACGCAGCAGTGATGTCGCATAGTCCAATTCCTTGAATACGGAATACACCACATGACCGCTGTGTGCATCGACAATAAAAATATCGTAATAACCAAACTGCTCCAAGAAGCCATTAAAAAAGGGGTGATGCAGACGGTGAACAGAATCATACTGGCTACCATCTTGCAAACTATTCAGGGCATTTTTACTCCCTAATGGGTGCGTATTTTGCACTATGTACTTGTTTTGCCAGAATCTGGCTGGTGCATCAAGGGTATCCAACAGGCGCCGTGTATCTGTCGGTTTACCATTTCTTTGCGTAAATACCTGTCCAAACTCATCACGATAATAGCGGCTCAATGCGGCTTCGTCGGGCTGTGCGCCCACTTGTTTGAAAGTATCGGTAAATTGAAGTGCCGCGTTACGGGTAGCTTCACTTGTTGCCAGCGTCAGTAACTGGCCATTGATGAAGTCAAAATACGCCGTTAACTGCTCTTTCTTTGCGTCCCTGAGACCCACCAGGCGGTGCTGGACCTGCATAGTCAGGGTGCTGGCTACATCTTTTTGAGTCACTATGCCCACACTAAAGGACAAAATAATAAGCGCAACCGATATGAGAGTTGAGACGCTAACAATAAGCTTTAATTTGATGCTCACGGCACCTCCAGCGTCATCCTGACTTGTAAAATAGACAAGTACTAGTAGCTTAGCTCAAGATCTGAAATTATGTTGTTTTTTATAAGTTAAACTGAGCTATTTAAAACACTTGGCAAACCACTTACGCCACTGAACCTGATTGGTTTCAAGCCAGTGTTTTGCAACCAGTGCAGGCGTAAAATTCTCCAGATTAACCATGGCTGCCAGTTGCTCAAGCATGGCGCTATCCATGTCGAACTGCCGCAAGCCCTGTGCCAGACATGGGTGCTGCTCAGAAAACACGGTACTGACTATCTTTTTTAGCCACCCGGATTTAGGGTTTCCGCAATCAAACAAGAACCTGGGATTGACTCCCCAGCTAGGTTCAGTTTCACACCGAGGGTCAAAATCTGGAAACTCAACAAATTCACCGGGATAAACGGCTCCCACCCAGTTGGGTGTCCAGTTAAACATCAGTATCGGTTGCTTGATTTTGTGAGCGATGGCCAGCTTTTTCCACAGTGCCTCTCCACTTTCAACCTGCTCTACAACAAAGGGCAGCTGTAACGCGCGGATCCTGGCGCGATCAGGCTTTTCCCAGGGGCCCGCAATATATACCCCCTTCCCCTGAGAGCCTGGCCTGGAAAAGACGTCTGCACACTGGATCAGCGCCTCCCAGTGTGGCAAACCCGGACAGTGTTGCTTAACATACAACGGGTACCACCAATCTTCGCGGGTTTTCAAAGCGTAATCTCCAAGGTCAACAATCACCTGACTACGCATAAGCTGTGCATATTTGTCTGCCATGGTGCCTTCCCAGACTTCCACTTGCACGTCTGCCATCCCGGCTTTCAGTAAAAACCACTGACCATCTGTTTTGGCCTCGATAAATTCAGTTTGATAACCAAGCTCAGTAAAAATATTGGCCACAATATGAGACAAAACTTGCTGGCTCGTCCAATCATTGTAGAGAATTTGAATGGGCTGCATGGCACGCAATGGCATTGACAACAACAAAGTCCAAATACAAAGGACACGACACACCATAATGAACACCTGTCAAAGGGTGAATATCTATCAGTATAGGTGCAATCTTTCATTCTCGTCAGTCTACAAATTCACTCTGTGACTTATGAAGATTCATCTTAAAAAACAACTGAGAAATATTTTTGCAACAAAACTTTAAATGTTTTAAGGTGTATTTGTTCACAATTCGAACAAAGCAAACTCAACAAAGGAATAACGACATGAAACTTAATCTAAACAAAAAGAACATCAAAACACTCAGTGCAGACAAAGCTACCCTGGCACTACAAGCGACACCGCAAGTTGCCGGTGGTGCACCCAAGAGCTATTTCAATAATTGTGCACCAACAGAAAACCGAGAGTGCTGGGAAGATTCTATTGGCAACTGCCCTTATACCATGGCATTTGGATGCTAATCCTTTAGCAACCATTTAATGTAAATGCGGGATTTCTACTGACTTACCTGGTAGTCCTGCCTGGATTTGAACTCCAGTACGGTCGCATTAATGCAGTAGCGATCGCTTCCCCCCGGGCCTTCATTGGCAAAGACGTGGCCTAAATGGATCCCAGAAGAGCTGGACCGGATCTCTACACGCTGCATACCGTGACTGTTATCTTCATGATACGTGACGCTGCCTGCCACCGGGTGCTTAAAGGAGAGCCAGCCGGTTCCTGAGTTAAACCTGTCTTTGGTATCGAATAAAGCTTGCCCGCTTAACTTATCAATGAATACACCATCACCAGTTTGCTTAAACAAATCATACTGCTTACAAAACGGGCGATCTGTGCCCTGTTCAAACGCCGTCTTGAACGCCTCACTGTCACCCAGCTTGAAAACGCCCAGTGCACGGTAAAATTCGTCACGATCCATATAGCCCTGAAAGCCTGCGACTTCTTTACCTGCTTCTAAAAACAAGATCGTCGGTGTCGCCCAGGTTGCGGACATGATACTCAACCCCTGCAACTGGTTTGCACGACGATAATGCAGTGCAATCGTGCCCTGATAATCATTCACGACTTGTTGTTTGAACTTTTCACAGTAAGGGCAATATGGCGCATCAATAACAACAATATGTTTGCCAACCATTAATGGCTTATTGTCGACGTTTTCTTCAACCGTTTGTTTAAAGGTCACACCTGTACTGTGATCAGGGCAATAACCATTGGGGTTTTTCACCAGATAGTTTTGGTGGTACTCTTCCGCCCTGACGAACGCCACTAAAGGCTTAATTGCCGTTTGGATCGGGCCATAGCCAGCTTTACTCAGTAATAATTGATATTGCTCCCGTAACGCCTCTGCTTTGGTTTTCTGCTCCTCTTGTGTATACAAGATAGTTGAACGATACTGAGTACCCACGTCGTTGCCCTGGCGGTTTTTCTGTGTCGGGTCATGACTTTCAAAATACACTTTTAGCAATGAGTCTGTGGACAGCCGACTGGCGTTGTAGGTAACGCGCACTACCTCTGCGTAATTATTGGGATCAAACCGTCGACTTGGTGCAGTTATCGCTTTGTAGCTCGCATCAAAGCCGCGACCATCAGCATAGCCGGATTCGGCATCAATCACACCTGGTAAGGCCTCATAGCGTTTCTCTGCCCCCCAAAAACACCCGGAGCCCAACACCAGGGTTTTAATATGTGAACTGGCTTTGTCTGGCATACTGCTAACAGGGATATCATTGGCTTGGGTTACACCCATTCCCCCCAACAACGCCAAACCCAGAATGAGTCGTTTATTCACGCCGGTTTCCTTAAAAATGATTTCAGATGCCTAGTGAGACCGCACAAGCCCAGTGACACTTTCACTTTCGCACAAAAAACCTGTTTGTCGACGCTTTAACTAGGATTCTGTGTCGTTCAACGACATTTAATTAATTAATCGCTTGGTTTAAGGTAAAACGAATCCCAAATTAGTTATTGAGGGTTTAATCAATGTCATTATCTACTCGTCTGTGCGCACTCAGTGTTGCTCTTTTCGGATCTGCGTCAGCGCTTGCCGCTGATATCCAATTCACCAGTAAACTGAATGAAAAGACGAATGCTCTGGTCGTATTCCAGGATAACGAGCAAAGCAATGCATTTAAATTCCTCGACAGAGATACCCGCAAACAGCTTACCAAGGCGCTTGAAGCAGACAAATTTTCTGGTGACTATGGCAAAGTCGTCGAACTACTAGCGCCAGTTGATTCTAAGCATCAGCGTATCCTTGTCGTTGGTCTGGGCGAGCTTGAAGAGTTAGACAGCGCCAAAATGGCAAAACTCGGTGGTAATCTGCACGCGAAACTTGAGAAAAAAGAAGTAGACACCGTCAGTGTCGCAATTCAAGGTCTCAATGGTCAGCTAAGTAACCACGAGCTTGCGGCGCAATATGCGCACGGTGCCAATTTACGAGACCACACGTTTGAGTTGTATAAAAAAGAGCCGAACACACACAGCATGACGTATAGCCTGAATGTGGATGATCAGCGTAAAACCCAAGCCGAATACACCACTTTAAGCCACATTGAACAGGGCGTGTTCCTGGCAAGAGACTTAACTTCTGAAGTGCCGACCGAAATGACTCCTGTTGACTTTGCTCATGCAGCAAAACAACTTGAACAGTATGGCGTTGAAGTGAAAATTCTTGAGCCTGAACAGCTTAAGTCTCTGGGCATGAATGCACTGGAAGGCGTTGGTCGCGGCAGTAAAGAAGGTGCGCGTCTGGTTGTTGCACATTATAAAGGCAATAACGACACACCCATCGCGTTGGTAGGCAAAGGGATCACGTTTGATTCTGGTGGTTACAGTATCAAAACCGGTAAATCAATTGCACGCATGAAGTCGGACATGGCCGGCGCTGCTGCAGTACTGGGCACTGTCAAGGCTATGGCCCTGGCAAAAGCCGATGTGAACGTTGTCGCTGTGATGGGTATGGCCGCCAACATGGTATCTGAAAACTCAATAGCCCCGGGTGATGTACTGCGCACAGCCGAAGGTCTGAGCGTAGAGATCCTTAATACCGATGCTGAAGGCCGCTTGGTTCTGAGTGATGCCATGTGGTATGCCCGTACCTACTATAAACCAGAAGTCATGGTAGACCTGGCTACATTAACAGGCTCAAAGATCCGTGCCGTTGGCAACCGCTATGCCGCTGTTTTCTCTGACGATGAGCATCTGATCTCTGAATTCACAGTGGCGGGCAAGGCCGTCAATGAGCCACTTTGGCGCCTTCCACTAGGCTATAAAGATATGTTGAAATCGGACATTGCGGATATCGCTAACATTGGCTCAGGTGGTCCAGGCGCTACAACAGCTGCCTCTTTCTTGCAACATTTTGCTGGTGAGACACGCTGGGTCCACATTGATATTGCTGGCAACGCACTGGCATCCACTGGTAAAGGCGAAGTCTCTGCGGGAGGCACCGGATTTGGTGTACGCCTGTTGAGCGAGTGGCTCTTGAGCAATTAACAGAACCCCAACCCAAGAGAGCCATGCGACCACTGCATGGCTTTTTTTTGCATCTCTGTGGACACACGCTGACAGCGTTGGACACATTGGACAAGACAGCCAATGATAAGCTTGCTATTCTTTGCCTCGGGGCCCCCGCCGCGCCGGCAAAACCTCAGGGTTAATCTGGTGTGACAATAATAAAATGAAAATAAGAAACCATGAATCAGGAACAAACTTATCTGCTTGGTGAGCAAGCTGTGGTGCTCGACCTTAATTGCACCCAACTCGATGATGCTCAACAGAACCGATTGTTTGCATTGCATCGCCACTTACAAGAACTGAGGGTTGGCAGAGACATCGTGGTTGGTAAAACCTCTATCACGCTGGTTTTAAAAAACCCCGCTCACTGCAGCACATGGCAAGAACGACTCTTAACGCTCTGGGAAGAGCTGAGTGCAGCAGACTTTCAGCCGACCACACATACTCTCCCGGTTATTTACGGTAAAGAAGCCGGTCCAGATCTCTTGCCACTGGCCGCTCAACTAGACCTGTCGCCACGGGACATTGTTGAGTTACACAGTTCACCGATTTATCAGGTCAAGTTTCTGGGCTTTTTGCCTGGCTTCGCCTATCTGGGTACGGTACCACAGCAGCTTCAGGTCGCCCGACTGGACTCACCAAGAACACAGGTACCCGCAGGCTCGGTTGCCATTGCAGAAGATCTCAGCGCAATCTACCCCAGTGGCTCTCCGGGTGGCTGGCGACTGCTGGGGCACAGCTCAACACGATTATTCGATGCCCAAGCCCAATCGCCTTGTTTGCTCCAGCCAGGTGATAACGTCAAATTTGTACCTCAAAAGGAGGGACTGTGCTAGAAATCATCAAACCTGGCGTTCAGATGTGCATTCAGGATCTTGGCCGATTTGGCTATCGTCACCTGGGAGTAACACAAAGCGGCGTACTCGACCCTATGGCGATGAAAATTGCCAATACCTTACTTGGCAACCCTTCTGATACTGCGGTCCTTGAAATCACGGTCGGTCTCAGTCAGTTGCGCTTTCATCAGCCAACTAACTTCGCCGTGACCGGCGGCGATCTCAATGCGCGCCTGGACGACTGTGCACTGACACCAGGCTGGCGTTACTTTGCTAAGTCAGGGCAAGTGCTCAGTTTTGCTTCCAGCCCCAGCGCACTGCGCGCCTATATCAGTGTAGAAGGTGGCTTCAATCTCCACCCTGTCATGGGCTCTGATTCCACAGATCTACAGGCAGGGTTTGGCGGAATAGAAGGTAAAGCGTTATCAGCAGCGGACCAGCTAAGCTATAAAGCCAGTTCAGAAAAGCAAAGTATAGGTGCATTACAACCGCCCTACCAAAGCCACATCCGCGTGCTGCCCGGTCCCCATTGCAAACACCTGAACCACTCAACAGAGCAACTGTTGTGTAGCCAGCAATGGCAGGTTTCAGCCGACAGTAATCGGATGGGCATGCGACTCAATACCTCTGTCCCAGTCAGTCACCAGGTTACGATAAACAGTCAGGCTGTGCTGCCTGGTACTGTTCAGCTGCCACCAAACGGAGCGCCCATTGTTCTGCTGAACGACTGTCAGACCACCGGTGGTTACCCGATGATAGCTCAGGTGATCAGCGCCGATCTGCGACACCTTGCCCAGCTTGCTGCAGGCGCTCAGGTCAGTTTTAGTCTGACTACCCAAACCCAGGCACGCCGGGAGACACAAAAACAACAAAATCATCTCAATCAATTGCGCATAGCACTGACCCATCGCGACAGGAGTTTTTCGTGAGTGAACTTAATTTTTTACCCCTTAGTGGGATTTTAGTGGTGATCCTCGGGTTTGCCCTGCGATTCAACCCCCTGCTGGTTGTAACCTGTGCCGGCATCGTTACGGGCTGGGCGGTTGATTTAGACTTTCTTACCATGCTGGAAACCTTCGGCGAGAAGTTTCTAAACTCACGCCAGCTTGCAAGCTTTTTACTCTTGCTCCCCGTGATTGCGATTCTGGAACGATATGGCTTACAACAACACGCCAAGAGTTGGATAGCGAGTATCAAAGGCGCAACCACAGCGAGGATCATGAGCGTCTATTTTGTCGTACGTGAGTGTAGCGCCGCACTCGGCTTAATCAATCTTGCAGGCCAGCCCCAGACCGTCCGCCCTTTGCTTGCCCCTATGGCGCTCGGTGCAGCGAGCAACCTGCATGGTGATTTGCCCAAGCCCGTTCGGGACCTGATCAGTGCGCATGCGGCAGCATGTGACAATATTGCCGTCTTTTTTGGGGAAGATATATTCATTGCCTTTGGTGCCGTATTATTGATGGATGCTTTTTTGAGAGAAAATGGCATAACGGGTATTGAACCGCTGCATATTGGTCTGTGGGCAATTCCGACCGCCATCGCCGCATTAATTGTTCATCTGTTTCGTCTGGCACGACTTGAAGCCAAAATACGCGCACAAGTTGCCTTGCATGCTGAGCAAAGTCAATCAGATGCACAGAGCCCGGTAACCCGGGAGGAGCTTGCATGAGTGCGATGAGATCCACTGCTGACACGCAGCCTGCTTTACTGTCAATTGAAAATATCTATTTACTTATCGGCTTTGTCGTGCTGTTTCTGGTCATCAAAACACTGCAAGATAAACACCACCCCAAACGACTGACCACGGCACTATTCTGGGGCTTGTTTGGCAGCGTTTTCTTATTTGGTGACTTATCTCTCACTTACCTTGGAGAAAGTCTCACCTATCGCTGGGTTGGTGTATTTGTCATACTCATCGCCGTGCTGGCGGGCATGGGCAAAGTTTCGATGGGCCACTACGATATACCCAGTGAGGAAGAGCAAACAGCCAGTGCCACGAGGATCGGCAATAAATTGTTTATTCCGGCGGTTCTTATTCCCATTGTCACGGTCATTTGTACCATTGTGCTCAAGGATATCCAGATTGGGGATCTGTTTGTCTTCGATCAGAGCCATGTCACTCTCGCGGCACTGACTCTGGCTTGTACAATCGCTTTACTAGTCAGCTGGAAATTCACAGGAGGTAGTCCGGTTCAGGCACTCGGTGAATCACGCCGTCTGGTTGACTCCATTGGCTGGGCTGCAATCCTGCCGCAAATGCTTGCGATGCTGGGTGGTGTTTTCATCGTATCCAATACAGGCACAGCCATTCAGGATCTGGTCACACTGTTTGTCTCACCCGATAACCGCTTCATGCTTGTGGTTATTTATTGTGTTGGTATGGCCTTGTTTACTATGGTCATGGGCAATGCATTTGCCGCCTTTCCAGTAATGACAGCCGGTATTGCCGTGCCTTTCTTAATTCAGGGTCATGGCGCAAGTGCGGCTCCGCTGGTTGCAATCGGTATGTATTCTGGCTATTGCGGCACGCTGATGACACCTATGGCAGCCAATTTCAACATTGTCCCTGCTGCGCTGTTAGATCTAAAAGACAAGTACCAGGTCATTAAGGTACAGATCCCAACGGCTCTGTCCCTGTTGGCTATCAACATCTTGCTCATGTATGGAGTAATCTTCAATGACTAAAGGAACACACAAAACCGTTTTATTGACCGGGTTTGAACCCTTCGGCGGAGAATCGGTTAACCCCTCATGGCAGGCGGTACACCAGCTCGATGGCTGCCATATTGGTGAGTTCACTATTCGTACCAAAGAACTCCCCTGCGAGTTTGACCATGCTCTGACACAGCTCAACCGTGCCATCGATAAATATGCTCCGTCGCTGGTGCTATGTGTTGGCCAGGCAGGGGGTCGTGCCGATATTTCTATCGAACGTGTGGCTATCAATGTAAATGATGCCCGCATCGCTGATAATGCGGGGGCACAACCCATAGATACCCCCGTGTTGGCAGGTGGCCCGGCGGCTTATTTTGCCGCGTTGCCAGTAAAGCACATGCTCAATGATTTAAGGCAAGCACAGATCCCGGCCAGTATTTCAAACACTGCAGGCACCTATGTATGTAATCATGTAATGTACGGACTTCTACATTATATTCATGAGCATCAGCTCGAATGTCGGGGAGGATTTATTCATATTCCTTATTTACCCGAACAGGCTCTGCACCACACCGGTGCACCGAGTATGAGCGCTGCTATGGTGATTGATGCACTCAAAGTGATGATTTCATCCGCTCTGCGCCATGACAGCGATCTTCAGATAGCCGCGGGCACCACTCACTAAGATACATGCTCTGTTTTAGTTCAATTTTGCACCAAAACAGGGCAAAACCTCTCCAATAAAATCGCTGTTTTTTTATGTGACTTGCGATCTCATTTCTGATAGTACTAAGGGCACGAGATGTCACCAGTGTGTGCACTCGATAATAATAGTTAACAGGAATGAGGTCATTATGTGTTCAATTTTTGGTGTGCTGGAGATCAAATCCGACCCAGCCATTCTGCGTGAGCAGGCAATAGAAATGTCTAAGCGATTAAGACACCGCGGTCCAGACTGGTCAGGTGTCTATGCCAGTGATAAAGCCATTCTGGTGCATGAGCGCCTCGCCATTGTAGGCGTATCCAGCGGTGCCCAGCCACTGTATAACCCGGAGCGAACCCACATTCTTGCAGTCAATGGCGAAATCTATAATCACAAAGAGCTGGCTCAGAAGCTCACTGTGCCCTTCACGTTCCAGACTCAATCAGACTGTGAGGTGTTGCTGGCACTATATAAGCAAAAAGGTCCTGAGTTCCTCGATGATCTGAACGGTATTTTTGCCTTTTGTCTGTATGATGAGCAGGAAGATGCCTATCTGATAGGACGCGATCACATTGGTATTATCCCGCTATACACAGGGCGAGACCAACATGGTAACTTTTATGTCGCCAGTGAAATGAAAGCGCTTACACCAATTTGCAACCAGATTGAAGAGTTTCCGCCGGGGCATTACCTGTATTCTAAAGAAGGTACACTCAGATCCTATTATCAGCGAGACTGGCAACAGTTTGAGGCCGTTAAAGATAACGAGGCCGCAGCTGACACAGTTAAAGACGCACTTGAGGCAGCTGTAAAGCGTCAGCTAATGTGTGATGTGCCCTATGGCGTGTTACTCTCGGGCGGTCTCGATTCATCGGTTATCTCCGCCATCACTCAAAAGTTTGCCGCACGTCGCATAGAAGACGATGGTGCGAGTGAGGCCTGGTGGCCAAAACTGCACTCCTTTTCTATCGGACTTGAAGGCTCACCTGATCTGGCTGCTGCTCAAAAGGTTGCGGATCAGATAGGCACAGTTCACCACCCTATTCATTTCACAGTACAGCAAGGCATCGACGCGCTGAAAGAGGTTATTTATCATCTGGAAACCTACGACGTGACGACCGTACGTGCCTCGACACCAATGTACCTGATGGCCCGCTATATCAAGGCAATGGGCATTAAAATGGTACTCTCCGGTGAAGGTGCCGATGAGCTATTTGGTGGTTACTTGTATTTCCACAAAGCGCCCAATAGTCAGGAGTTCCATGAAGAGCTTAACCGCAAGGTAGCCAAGCTGCATATGTTTGATTGCCTGCGCGCCAACAAATCCATGGCAGCCTGGGGTGTGGAAGCAAGGGTTCCGTTCCTGGACAAAGAGTTCGTAGATATCGCCATGCGCACCAACCCTGAGTACAAGATGTGCAAAGAGGGCCGCATTGAAAAACATATTATTCGGGAGGCATTTGATGGCTATCTCCCTGATGAGGTGCTGTGGCGTCAAAAAGAGCAATTCTCTGACGGCGTTGGGTATTCCTGGATTGACTCATTAAAAGAGTATGTGAATGACAAGGTCAGCGATCAGGAGCTGGCCAGTGCCGAGTACCGCTTCCCCATAAATACACCTGACAGTAAAGAAGCCTATTACTATCGCTGCATTTTTGAATCTCACTTCCCGGGCGATGCGGCAGCCAAATGCGTTCCGCATGGTAAATCCGTTGCCTGCTCAACACCCGAGGCGCTGGCCTGGGATGCGTCTTTTGAGCAAAATGCCGATCCCTCAGGCCGGGCAGCTAATGTGCATAGCCATGCTTACCAAAGCGCAGAATAAAGTAGACAATAAAAAGGGCCTGACGGCCCTTTTTTAAATAAACTTTTTAATGATAAAGTCGACTTTCACTCGTTTTGCCTGTCCGAGAATTTTCTTCACCGCAGACGGATAATCATCAATTGTTTCCAAATCCTGGGGTCCGCTGAGCTTAGTACAATTAGCCAGGATCGCCTCTCGCTCCTGAGTTATCGCTTGCTCGAGCTTTTGCGCCGGATCTTCTATCAAAATACCGTTTTCAATGTCCAACCCCCAGGCGCGAGGATTAAGGTTGTGTCCTGTCATCAGATGGACCTGATTGTCACGGTTAATCCCTTTTAAGTGGAATGAGTTGTTTCCATCGCGCCATAGGTACACATTTAAATGCCCGGAGTTGATATAGCGCCGTTGCGACTTAAGAAACTTGTACAAAATGGTCTCGTACAAATAAGGTAAGGCACCAATGCGACTAAACGGCTGATCGGGCGCAATGTAAAAGTCATTTGCGGTTTTATCACCAATCACTATGGTGACTGTTTTACCTTCTTTGAGCAAACGGCGCAATGACCGTAGCAACGGCGCCGGAAAGTTAAAGTATGGCGTGTATAAAAGCAGCTCACGTTCAGTGGTATCAAACAACGCTTTAATCAGGCGGTTTAGCTTATTCGTTCGACGACCAAAGCCTAAAAAGGCACGGACATTTAAGCCATCTGTAGCAGTTGCTGAGCCCATATCGTACTGTGCTTTTTTAAGCTGCTTCATCAGTTGCTTTTGCGCCACCTTCAACTCAGAAAATGGCTTTAGTGGACGGACATCCAACCTCGGCACAGCATCGCTGGATAATAAATAAGTATCCAGAAAATGACAGAAGCTAGCTGCCAACGCACTATTTTCAATCACAAAATAGCGATCCAGGCGGTACTTATCGCCATGTTGCAAGTACACATTATTAATGCTGGCGCCGCTGTACAAAACGGTGTCGTCGATAACAAAACCTTTAAGGTGTAAAACGCCAAACAGCTCTTTGGCCTTAACCGGCACACCATACACTTTTACACTTGAGCCAAACTCGGCTTGCATGTCGCAATACAGCTTTGCGTTACCCTCAGATTTGGCTTCACCTATCAGCCCGCGCTGTGCCCGATGAAAATCAACCAGTACGTGGATCTCAAGATGTGGGCGCGCCGAAGCCACCTCATGTAGCGCGGTTAATACTTCGCGACCCGCTTCATCGTCCTGTAAATACAGTGCGGTCAAGTAGATGCGCTGTTGTGCACCACGGATAAGTGACAAAAGCTGCGCATGATACTGTTTCGCATCAGTCAGTATTTCGCAGCTTTGTGCGTCCAGTGCAAACCCAGGTTTATCCTGCCAAAATGCCATAACTACCTTTAAAAACAGACTAACGTCAAATAGACAGAGAAAAATTCCCTAGAACATAGCAAAAAAAAACTCTCAGGTCATGAAATACCGATCATTTACGGCGCTATGGCACAAATTCTCATCAAGTACAGTATATTTGACAGCTTCTGATTTTATAAAAAATCGATTTTTGCAATTTATTTTACTTCTGGCTTGAATTTCATAGAATCGGCAGCACTAACTAGAGAAGATAGAAATTTTATTTTAGGAATTGTTTACATGACTGATGCAAAACATTGCAAACTGTTGATCTTGGGCTCAGGTCCTGCTGGCTACACAGCCGCAGTCTATGCTGCACGAGCAAATCTAAATCCTGTACTTATCACGGGTATGCAGCAAGGTGGTCAGTTGACCACAACAACAGAAGTTGAAAACTGGCCTGGCGATGCACATGGTCTAACTGGTCCTGCACTGATGGATCGTATGAAAGAGCATGCCGAGCGTTTTGAAACTGAAATCATTTTTGATCACATAAACAAAGTAGATGTTACTAAGCGCCCTTTCACCCTGACTGGCGATCAAGGTACTTACACATGTGATGCCCTCATCATTGCAACAGGCGCTTCAGCGAAATACCTGGGCCTGGAATCTGAAACAAACTTCCAGGGTCGTGGTGTATCGGCTTGTGCAACCTGTGACGGGTTCTTCTATCGTGGCCAAAAAGTCGCTGTTGTTGGTGGTGGTAATACCGCCGTTGAAGAAGCACTTTATCTGTCAAACATCGCTGAAGAAGTACATGTGATCCACAGACGTGATACTTTCCGAAGCGAAAAAATTCTCTCAGATCGTCTGATGGAAAAAGCTAACAACGGTAATGTTGTTCTGCATCTGAACAAAACGCTGGATGAAGTGCTGGGCGACGACATGGGCGTTACCGGTATTCGTATTAAAGATACTGACTCAGATGCTACTGAGCAGCTTGATCTCGCCGGTGTCTTTATTGCGATTGGTCACAAACCCAATACAGACATGTTTGCAGGCCAGCTGGAAATGAAAGATGGCTACCTGGTTGTACAGTCGGGTCTGAATGGTAATGCGACTCAAACCAGTGTTGAAGGCGTATTTGCTGCAGGTGATGTGTCTGATCACATCTATCGCCAGGCCATTACCTCCGCCGGCACTGGCTGTATGGCTGCATTAGACGCTGAACGTTACTTGGATAACCTGAAGTAATCCCAGCGTGAATGAAGACGTGTTTCTAAAAACACGTCTTCAATATAAAATCCCCACTCCTGGCCTAAAATAGGTTAGACTGGTGTCATACTTCAGGTTTTTAGTTTGTTATTCAGAACCGCCAATATGACACAGCAATTGTTTCATCTGTCTGCCACTGACTTTATTTTTCCTCCTTGTCATTTTGCACTCAAAGACCCTGATGGCTTGCTGGCCGTAGGGGGATGCCTGAGCACAGCAAGACTGCGCCGAGCCTACCAGCAAGGTATTTTCCCCTGGTTCAATGAAAGGGAACCGATTATGTGGTGGGCACCCAGTGAGCGCGGCATCATGGAATTGGATCAGTTTCATATCAGCCGCTCGCTCAGAAAGTCTGTCCGTAAACTGGCACCTGACGTCACGATAAACACCGCTTTTGAGCAGGTTATCATGGCGTGTCGGCAACAAAGGGTCGATAAGGAAGGTACCTGGATAAACAAAGCCATGCTGAACGCCTATATTCAGGGTCATAAAGAGGGCTTTGTTCATAGTGTTGAAGTATGGCAACAGGGTACGTTAATAGGCGGCTTATATGGTGTTATGTTAAACGGTGTTTTTTGTGGTGAGTCAATGTTTTACCGTGTGCCTGATGCGTCAAAGCTAGCAATGTGGGCACTTGTCAATTGGCTCAGGCAACATGGGGCTCATTTTGTAGATTGCCAGCTGGAAAACCCCTATTTACTCTCTCTGGGTGCAAAAGTCATATCAAGAAAAGAATTTTTAGCTAAACTTAGATCAGCAAGCCATTATCAAGTGCCTGAAACGATGTGGCATCCGCAACCATTGAGGGCGATATATGACTGAACATTTCCCTTCAAAAATTGGCCTGAGCCAACAATTTGATTGCAGCTATCTGGCTGACCAAAAAGAACAGTTACTGGTGATCCTGGATAGTAACTGTTATACGCCAGTGCGCTTTGAAACTTTGCTATCATTTGGATTTCGCCGCAGCGGCGACCAGATATACCGCCCCCACTGCCCTGCTTGTCAGGCCTGTCAGTCTGTTCGTGTGCTGGCTAATGACTATCAACCATCTCGCTCTCAAAAGCGTAAATGGAATAAAATTAACTCAGAGTTTCACTTTGAATATAACACTCAGGAGCAACCAGGCTACTACCCGCTTTACGAAAAGTATATTACCATGAGGCATTCCGATGGTTCGATGTACCCGCCTAACCGGCTTCAGTATGAAAGCTTCTTGTTTTGCCGCTGGCTGCCTGTCACTTTTATCGAACTGTGGCACAAAGACCAGCTGATAGCCGTTGCTGTAACAGATACTATGCCCACGGCCCTCTCTGCCATCTATACCTTTTTTGATCCTGACTATGCAGAGCTTAGCTTAGGTACCATTATGATCATGGCACAACTCAACTATGCGCGCCTGCATGATAAAACCTACCTTTACCTGGGTTATCAGATAGACGCCTGCCCTAAAATGCGCTACAAGCAGCAATATTTACCCGCACAACAATTCAAAAGCGATGCTTGGGTCAACATTTAGATTACAAAATTCGCGCTCCCGCCTTTACTTATCGCGCGCTTTTCGGCAAAATCTGCACCGTTAAACTATCAAAGAGGTGATACGCTCCCCATGGCGAAAGAAGACGTTATTGAAATGCAAGGCACGGTCCTTGACACTTTACCAAATACTATGTTCCGTGTTGAATTGGAAAATGGTCACGTAGTTGTGGCACATATCTCTGGTAAAATGCGTAAAAACTACATCCGCATTTTGACCGGCGACAAGGTGACTGTTGAAATGACACCTTATGACCTGAGCAAAGGACGCATCGTCTTCCGCGCGCGTTAATTCGCCCAGCTCAGGTACACTTGCCACAACCGGCTGAGTCGTACAAAGAGACGATTAAAACAAAAAGCCCGGCAAATGCCGGGCTTTTTGTTATCTTCGCTCCAATTTAGGCGGGCTCTGCTACGCTGGATTCAAACTTAAATGCCAGCTTTTTATCTTTAACCGAAATAGTGACCGTCCCTCCGTCAATCAATTCACCGAACAAGATCTCGTTCGCCAGTGGCTTTTTAAGATTGTCCTGAATTACCCTGGCCATTGGGCGTGCCCCCATAGACTTGTCATACCCTATATCTGCCAACCAATCTCTGGCTTCATTAGTTAAATCCAGGCACACGGACTTCTTATCAAGCTGAGCTTGTAACTCGACAATAAACTTGTCTACCACCTGTAAAATAACGTCTTTTTCAAGGTGATTAAACCAAATGATATTGTCTAAACGGTTTCTAAACTCAGGGGTGAATACCTTATTGATCTCAACCAGCGCATCATGTGAATGGTCCTGCTCCTGGAAGCCTATAGACTGACGGACAGTTTCCTGCACACCCGCGTTAGTTGTCATCACGACTATCACGTTACGGAAATCAGCTTTACGACCATTGTTATCCGTCAGGGTACCATGGTCCATTACCTGCAACAGAATGTTGTAAATGTCCGGGTGTGCCTTTTCAATTTCGTCCAGCAACACCACAGAGTGTGGATGCTTAATCACCGCATCAGTCAGTAAGCCACCCTGTTCAAATCCTACATAACCGGGAGGCGCACCTATCAGACGGCTTACAGCATGACGCTCTGAGTATTCCGACATATCAAAACGCACAAACTCAATGCCCATACATTTGGCCAATTGCTTGGTGACTTCCGTTTTACCCACACCTGTAGGACCAGCAAATAAGAACGACCCAATTGGCTTATCCTCACTACCCAGGCCTGAACGTGACAGTCGAATTGCAGAAGTTAATGCATCGATAGATTCGTCCTGACCAAAAACCAGCATTTTAAGGTTACGATCAAGGTTCTTGAGGACTTCTTTGTCGCTTGAAGACACGTTTTGCTGAGGAATACGCGCAATTTTAGACACTATCTGCTCGATATCCGATACACCAATGGTCTTTTTGCGACGTGAAGCAGGCAACAGACGCTGATTAGCACCCGCTTCATCAATCACGTCAATAGCTTTGTCAGGCAAATGACGCTCATTAATGTATTTTGCGCTTAGCTCAGCCGCAGCCTTCAACGCTTTTTGCGTGTAGCGTATACCATGATGTTCCTCGTAACGCTCTTTCAGGCCGCTGAGAATTTTGGCGGTGTCGGCAACGCTTGGTTCCACAATGTCGATTTTCTGGAATCGACGCACCAGGGCTCGATCTTTTTCAAAAATGTTTTTGAACTCAGAATAAGTTGTCGAACCAAGACAACGCAGCTGACCGCTAGACAGCAGAGGTTTGATCAGATTAGAGGCATCCATAACCCCCCCTGACGCGGCACCGGCACCTATGATGGTATGGATTTCATCAATGAATAAAATGGCGTTTGGCTTTGCCTGTAGCTCTTTCAACAATGCTTTAAAGCGTTTCTCAAAGTCGCCCCGGTACTTAGTGCCGGCAAGCAAAGCGCCCATGTCCAACGAGTACACTACGGCATCCGCAATCACATCAGGTACCAGCTCATTCACAATACGATATGCCAGACCTTCAGCAATGGCTGTTTTACCGACACCCGCTTCTCCCACTAACAGTGGATTGTTTTTCTTTCTGCGGCATAAAACCTGGATGGTTCGTTCTACTTCCTGATCGCGACCAACCAAAGGATCTATTTGACCCGCTTTTGCCATCACATTCAGATTAGCAGTGAAGTTTTCCAGTTTAGTCTTTTCTTCAGAGGCTGTTTCATGGCTTTCTTCATGCATCTCTTCGCTATCTTCAGGCTCAACTTCATCATCCGATTTTGAAATGCCGTGGCTAATGTAGTTAACAATGTCCAGACGACTTACATCCGCCTTTTTAAGAAGATAAACAGCCTGGCTTTCCTGCTCAGAGAAAATGGCAACCAATACATTCACTCCGGTCACTTCATTGCGACCAGAGGACTGCACATGAAAAACAGCCCGTTGCAATACACGCTGAAAGCCAAGTGTCGGCTGCGTTTCACGGTCTTCTTCTAAATCTGGAATGACAGGAGTGGTCTCATCAATAAATTCTGATAACTCCCGTTTTAGCCCCTCTGTTTCAACACCACACGCATTTAGTGCTTCACTGGCAGAGGGGTTATCAATCAATGCGAGCAGTAAGTGTTCTACCGTCATAAATTCGTGGCGACGATTTCTCGCCTCACGAAACGCGGTATTCAGAGTAATTTCTAAGTCTTTATTTAGCATTGGCAACCCCCAACGAGAATATATAAGGTCATTCCTGCTCACAACTACAGAGCAGCGGGTGCTCGTGATCCCGAGCATATCGATTTACCTGCTCAGCCTTTGTATGGGCAATGTCGGCAGGGTACAGTCCACATACCGCTTTTCCCTCGTGATGTACTTTAAGCATCACATCAGTTGCTCTTTCGCTATCCATACTGAAAAATGTCATCAAAACTTCAATGACAAAGTCCATAGGTGTGTAATCATCATTGTTTAAAATCACTTTGTACTTGCGCGGCGGTTGCAACTTTTGCTTCTGTTCGTCGCGTACCGCGTCAACCACACCAGATTCGTTTGTCCCAGTCATAATAAAATATAGTCTTGTCTTATCAACTCAAGCAACTTGAATTGAAAAATAAATAAATTGTTAAAAAATCGCTTTAAAAACTTGACTGTCTGGCCAAATAAACTACAGTCTTTACCTAGCTGGACATAATCATCATATGGGCAGCTTAGCAAATTTCAAAGGTTAGATTAACTTAATTTAGTCAACTTATAGAAGGATGTAGAAGTATGGCTTGCGGAAAAGTCAAATGGTTCAACAATGCCAAAGGGTTTGGTTTCATCGTAGAAGACGGCAGCGAGGAAGATATCTTTGCCCATTACTCCACGATTGTAATGGATGGATACAAAACGCTTAAAGCTGGTCAGGATGTAACATTCGATCTGCAAGAAGGTCCCAAAGGCCTGCACGCTACCAACATCGCGCCGCTTGCGGACGAAGTCGTGTAGCTATTGCAATATTTTGGCACACTCAAAGCGGGTTACGTTTGTTGCTCGCTTAATCCCTTCATCAATTAGTCTCATTTCTTCCATCTTAGTTCATAAAATTTTATATCTTTATTAAATTGCATTAGCGACTTAGTGATTTGGTTGATACAATCCCCGCCGGTGTCAGGTCGGGCTTCGTTGTAGCTGGCCCAAAAACGCGTCAGGTGTGTTAGATATTTTTATTGTCCCAAACTAGTAACAATACCTAACAAACTTGCTATATGCCGAACTCAACCATCCGCTTGGTGACCCCAATACAGGTTACCAAGCGGATGGCTGAATAAAGATCGTGTATGCGGATACGTCCTTGAATAGCAAGCTTTTGCTTTGTTGAACGGCTGTTTAGCCCTAAACTATCTAGGAATGATGATGACATCAAAAATTATTTACACTAAAACAGATGAAGCGCCGGCTCTGGCAACTTATTCTCTATTGCCAGTTATTCAGGCTTATACCAAAGCGGCTGGTGTTGAAGTTGAAACCCGTGATATCTCACTGGCAGGCCGTGTCATTGCTAACTTCCCCGAGTTTCTGAGCGAAGAGCAAAGAATTGGTGATGCTCTGGCAGAGCTGGGCGAGCTGGCAAAAACGCCTGAAGCCAATATCATCAAACTCCCTAATATCAGTGCGTCTATCCCTCAGTTGAAAGCCACCATTAAAGAGCTGCAGGAAAAAGGTTACGCCCTTCCAGACTATCCAGAAGAGCCAAAAGACGACAAAGAAGCTGCAATCAAAGCGACTTACGACAAAATCAAAGGTAGTGCAGTAAACCCTGTTCTGCGTGAAGGTAACTCAGACCGCCGCGCGCCAGCTTCCGTAAAAGCGTATGCGCGTAAAAACCCACACTCAATGGGTGCCTGGTCAAAAGAATCACAGTCTTATGTTGCCAGCATGAGCGAAGGTGACTTCTTTGGTTCTGAGCAGTCAACAACTGTTACCGAAGCAACTGACGTCTCTATTGAACACGTTGCAGCAGATGGCACAGTATCTGTGCTTAAACAAAGCACGCCGTTGTTAGCTGGCGAAATCATTGATGCGTCTCGTATGAGCGTAGCGGCATTACGCAGCTTCCTGGAAGCGGAAGTTGAAGCAGCCAAAGAAAAAGGTGTACTGTTCTCTCTGCACATGAAAGCCACTATGATGAAGGTCTCTGACCCGATCATCTTTGGCCACGCCGTAAAAGTTTTCTACAAAGAAGTATTTGAAAAACACGGCGAAACCTTCGAAAAGCTAGGTGTAGATGTCAACAATGGTATTGGCGATGTTTACAATAAGCTTGCCAGCCTGGATGACGCAACACGTGCTGAAATCGAAGCTGACCTGGCTGCGGTTTATGATGTACGCCCAAGCATTGCAATGGTTGACTCTGACCGCGGGATTACTAACCTGCACGTACCAAGTGATGTGATCATCGATGCATCAATGCCAGCTGCAATCCGTACTAGTGGTCAAATGTGGAACGCCGAAGGTAAGCAGCAAGACACCAGCTTTGTAATTCCAGACCGTTGTTATTCTGGTGTTTATCAGGCAACCATTGAGTTCTGTAAAGAGCACGGCGCGTTTGATCCTCGTACTATGGGTACTATCCCTAACGTTGGTCTGATGGCACAAAAAGCCGAAGAATACGGTTCACACGACAAAACTTTCGAAGCACCATCAGCGGGTCAAATCCGCGTTGTTGATCAAGCCGGCAACGTACTGCTTCAGCATGACGTAGAGCAAGGTGATATCTGGCGTATGTGTCAGGTAAAAGATGCACCAATCAGAGACTGGGTTAAGCTTGCTGTAAACCGTTCACGCGCATCAAATACCCCAGCGGTATTCTGGTTGAACGAAAACCGTGCACACGATGCTGAGCTGATCAAGAAAGTAAATGCCTACCTGCCAGAACATGATACTGATGGTCTGGAAATTCACATCCTTGCACCAGTCGAAGCCACTAAGTTCTCACTGGCAAGAATGAAAGACGGTCAGGATACTATTTCTGTGACTGGTAACGTACTACGTGACTACCTGACTGACCTGTTCCCAATTCTTGAACTTGGCACCAGCGCAAAAATGCTGTCTATCGTTCCTCTGATGAACGGCGGTGGTCTGTTCGAAACGGGTGCGGGCGGCTCTGCACCTAAACACGTTCAGCAGTTCGAAAAAGAGAACCATCTGCGTTGGGATTCTCTGGGTGAGTTCCTGGCACTGGCTGCGTCTTTAGAGCACCTGAGCCAGGCAACTGGTAACAGCAAGGCACAAGTTCTGGCTGATACTCTGGACGCCGCGACAGGTAAATTCCTGGACGAGAATAAGTCTCCATCACGTAAAGTGAAAGAGCTGGACAACCGTGGTAGTCACTTCTACCTGGCTATGTACTGGGCACAAGCACTTGCAGAACAATCACAAGATGCTGAGCTTAAGGCTAAATTCGCAGACGTTGCAAAAGGTCTGACCGACAACGAAGCGGCAATCGTCAGTGAACTGAACGACGTTCAGGGTCAGGCGATGAATATCGGCGGATACTTCCAGCCTAACGATGCGCTGGCTGCTGACGCAATGCGTCCCAGCAAAACGTTTAACGACGTATTAGCAAGCATGGCGTAACTCGCCATTCAACAGAAAAAGGTGGCTCAACAGCCACCTTTTTTATTTGGCTCCAATCTTTGCTACACTCGCGCCATCGCTCCACTAGCTAAACATCTAACTATGCCCGCACCGCGCCAAAAAAACCGACCACATGCACCTAACCGCACCTCTGCTAAGCGTTCAGTCAACCAACGCCCAGGCCCTAAACGTGCAGCCAAGCCCAGGGTTTCGCCTGATCAGGTGAAGGTGGTGCTGTTCAATAAGCCTTTTGACGTACTATGCCAGTTTACAGACGATCAAAACCGTCAGACACTCGCTGACTTTGTTGATATAAAAGGCGTATACGCTGCTGGCAGGCTTGACCGTGATAGCGAGGGTCTGCTATTGCTCACCAATTGCGGCCGCTTACAGCATAAGCTGACTGAACCGGGTAAAAAAACCGACAAGACCTACTGGGTCCAGATAGAGGGCGAGCCAGACCAAGCTGCCTTGCAGGCACTGCGTGATGGCGTCGTCCTCAAAGATGGTCCTACCCGACCCGCCAAGGTTAACCTGATCACAGCACCAACCGTTTGGCCACGTAATCCGCCTATTCGCGAACGCAAAAACATTCCCACCAGCTGGCTTGAAATTACCATATCTGAGGGCCGTAACCGCCAGGTTCGGCGCATGACAGCGCATGTCGGCCACCCTACACTGAGACTAATACGTTACCGGATCGGACCCTATACCCTGGATGGGATTGATAACGGTCAATATCAGGTGGTGAAGGCAAAATAACCCCGTCACGAAAAACTTGGGATTAATCAACCCGCGACTTCCGGGCACCTTGATTTACATGCTATAATGCAGCTCACTTTTTTGTAATCAAAATACACAGCGAGTTTATGAGCGATAACAGTCAAATTAAAGTCATTGTCGGTATGTCCGGCGGCGTAGATTCCTCCGTTTCAGCCTATCTGCTAAAACAGCAGGGGTATCAGGTTGAAGGCCTGTTCATGAAGAACTGGGAAGAAGACGACAATGACGAATACTGTGCCGCTGCTGAAGATTTGAAAGATGCTCAGGCTGTCTGTGACAAACTGGGTATCGAGCTACACACTGTCAATTTTGCTGCTGAATACTGGGACAACGTATTCGAGTACTTTCTTGCCGAATACAAAGCTGGCCGCACACCCAACCCGGATATCATGTGCAACAAAGAGATCAAATTTAAAGCTTTTCTCGAGTTTGCAGCAGAAGCACTGGGTGCCGATTATATCGCGACGGGCCACTATGTACGCCGTGAGGAGCGTGATGGCAAGTTTGCCATGTTACGCGGCCTGGACAACAACAAAGATCAGAGCTACTTCCTGTATACACTCAGCCATGAGCACGTAGCCCAAACCCTGTTTCCGGTAGGCAACATTGAGAAGCCAGAAGTGCGTCGAATTGCAGAAGAGCAAGATTTGATCACGCATGACAAGAAAGACAGTACGGGCATTTGCTTTATCGGTGAGCGCAAGTTCAAAGACTTCTTACAAAAATTCTTGCCGGCTCAACCTGGTAAAATTGAGGACAGCGAAGGCAACCATGTTGGTGAGCACGAAGGCCTGATGTACCACACACTTGGCCAGCGTAAAGGCCTGTTGATCGGTGGCATGAAAGAAGGCTCAGGCGAGCCCTGGTATGTTGTCGATAAAGACGTGGAACGCAACGTGTTGGTTGTTGGTCAGGGCAAAAACCACCCTCGCCTGTTCAGCAATGGCCTCAATGCGAATCAACTTCACTGGGTCGATCGTGTCGGTCCACAAGGCACTACCCGATGCACAGTTAAAACCCGTTATCGCCAGGAAGACATTCCTTGTACGTTACTCGTTGGTCAGGATGGTATGGCCCGGGTGCTATTCGATGAACCACAAAAGGCCGTGACCCCAGGCCAATCTGCGGTATTTTATCAGGACGATGTGTGTCTTGGCGGTGGTATTATTGAATCGGTGATCAAGTAATGCAACGTGATGTCGTGATCCCATTGGCAGCCATGTGCCAGGTTGCAAAATTGGTGCAAAAATGTGCCCGCTACGGCACCTTTAACGGCCATGAAACAGCCAGCTTGTTAAGAAGTATCACTATCACTTCGCCAAAAAATCCACAGGATGTCTACGAAGACCCAGATGCGGTAAAACAAGGTTGCCGTGCTTTGGTGGACCAGCTGAGTGCTCAGGGTGAGAAAGATGTAGAAATGGTCAAATATGTGGGCAGTCTGATGCAACTGGAACGTGCTTTGTCTGCTAACAGTAAAGCAATGGCTGAACTTGGCAAACGTATTGAGCAGCTCGACAGACAATTGCAGCATTTCGACATCGGCGATGAGCAAATTGTTGCCGCATTGGCGGATATTTACAGCCAGGTAGTGAGTCCGGTTGGTCCCAAGATTCAAATTTTTGGTAAACCTGAGTTGCTCAAGCAATCACATGTACAACATCAGATCCGGGCGCTGTTGCTGGCCGGGATCCGCAGCGCAGTATTATGGCGTCAACTCGGTGGTAAACGCCGTCACTTCTTCTTTGCAAAGAAGAAAATCATTGCCGCTGCACACAGTTATATTTAAATATCGTTCAAAAACCAATTAGTTAGGAGAAGTTATGGAGCTTTCAGCGTTAACCGCTATCTCTCCAGTAGATGGTCGCTATGGTAGCAAAACCAGTGAGCTGAGAAGTATTTTCAGTGAATTCGGCCTGATCAAGTATCGCGTGACGGTTGAAGTACGTTGGCTACAAGCCCTGGCCAACGCAGCTGCAATCAACGAAGTTCCAGCCTTCAGTGAGCAGGCGAATGCCCTGTTAGACAGCATTGTTGATAACTTCAGTGAAGCCGATGCCGCACGTGTCAAAGAGATTGAGCGCACAACCAACCACGACGTTAAAGCCGTTGAGTATCTGTTAAAAGAGAAAGTGGCAGACAATGCTGAGCTTCAGGCGGTTAACGAATTTATTCACTTTGCCTGTACATCAGAAGACATCAACAACCTGTCGCATGGTCTGATGCTGAGTGAAGCTCGCGATCAGGTGCTGTTGCCCTACTGTGATAAACTGCTTGCAGCAATCAAAGAAAAAGCGATTGAATACAAATCTGTTGCTATGATGACCCGCACCCACGGTCAACCGGCTTCTCCTTCTACCATGGGTAAAGAGTTTGCGAATGTTTATGTACGCTTGCAGCGTCAACGTGAGCAAATCGCAAACGTCCAGATCCTGGGTAAAATCAACGGCGCCGTAGGTAACTACAACGCACACCTGAGCGCTTACCCGGATTACGACTGGCACAACCATGCAGAGCAATTTGTCACCAGCCTGGGGCTGACCTGGAATGCATTTACGACGCAAATTGAGCCGCATGATTATATTGCTGAACTATTCGACGCCGTGGCACGTTTCAACACCATTTTGCTCGACTTTGACCGTGACATGTGGGGTTACATTGCGCTTAACCACTTTAAGCAAAAAACCATTGCCGGTGAAATTGGCTCTTCGACCATGCCGCATAAGGTAAACCCAATTGACTTCGAAAACTCCGAAGGCAACCTCGGCATTGCGAATGCCATCTTCACTCACCTTGCGCAGAAACTGCCTGTTTCTCGCTGGCAGCGTGACCTGACTGATTCAACAGTGCTACGCAACCTCGGTGTTGGAATGGGTTATACCCTGATCGCATACCAGGCGACGCTAAAAGGGATCAGCAAGCTGGAAGTGAATGCAGATCGTCTTCTGGCTGAGCTGGATGAAAACTGGGAACTTCTTGCTGAGCCAATCCAGACTGTCATGCGTAAATACGGCATTGAAAAGCCGTATGAGAAACTAAAAGAGCTGACACGTGGCAAACGCGTTAACCAAGAGATCATGGCTGAGTTTATTGATGGCTTAGACCTGCCGGAACAAGTAAAAGCCGACATGAAACTAATGACGCCTGCCAACTACATTGGCCGTGCCGAAGCTTTCATTGATGAGTTAAACTAAACTGAGTTAATCTCACCTAAATCTGAGAAGCGAAAGTTACGGCGCAGTGCCGGACTTTCGCTTTTTTATTGGAGCCCTTTATGTATCAGCTATCTCTCAATGCCCTCACCGAGGCAGCTTTCCTTACTCAGTATTGGCAAAAAAAACCGCTGCTTATCAAACAAGGCTTTAAGGATTTCAGCGACCCTCTATCGCCAGAAGAGTTGGCCGGTCTGGCAATGGAAGAAAACATAGAGTCGCGTATTGTCACTAATCATGACAATCACTGGGATGCACATCATGGTCCGTTTGAAGATTTCTCTTTACTTACCGAGCAACACAGTACTTTACTGGTGCAAGCGGTTGACCACTGGCATCCTCAGGCGGCGACCTTACTTGAGCCCTTTCGGTTTATTCCAAACTGGCGAATTGACGACTTAATGATCAGTTTTTCAACGCCCGGGGGCGGTGTTGGTCCGCACCTCGACCAGTACGATGTCTTTATTATTCAGGGTCAGGGCAAACGACGCTGGCGTGTCGGTATGCCCGATGCAAGCCTGAAGCAATTTGCTCAAAACAAGAGTTTGTTGCAGGTAGAACAGTTCGACGCTGTCATAGACGCAGAGTTAGAGCCTGGAGATATTTTGTATATTCCGCCTGGCTGCCCTCACGAAGGCTATGCTGTTGAGAATGCAATGAACTACTCAGTGGGTTTCAGAGCACCAGATCAAAGAGATCTACTCTCCAGTCTCGCCGACCACCTAATTGACTCAGAGTTAGGTTCAACGCGTTACAGTGACCCGGACCTTACGCTGCGTGACTCTCTGGGCGAGATCAGTAGTCAGGATAAAGGTAAAATCCGTACCATGCTTGAATCGGTACTCCATGACAACGACATATTCGATGAGTGGCTGGGGCGTACACTCAGTGAGCCTAAACATGAAATGGACCTGGCACCGCTGGATCCACCACTGCCAGCTGATGCCTTGCTGGAGGACGTTTCATCTGATGATGTACTGGTACGTTCAGGTGGGGTCAGAGCGCTGTATCAGGTAACGACACAAATTGTGATACTGAGCGTAAATGGACAAAACTTTACCCTTCCTCTTGAGGTCTTACCAGCAGTGAAACAGCTGACAGATCAGACAACTACTCCAATTTCCTCATTATTGAGCGCAATTGAATGTTTGGAATTTAAACAAACTTTAACTACGCTTATAAACGATGGGTCCTTTTACATTGAGGACTGGGTGTAATTACCTGAATCTAAGGGTTAGTCACACAATAAGGGGCATCGGCAAGTTCGGTGCCTTAATAATAAAGAGCACAGGCTGGTCCCTTGGTCAGGCGTGATTATGATGTTTGATGCGAGGCAATCATGAATTACCACGTCGATAGAGTGAGTTGGCAAAAAACTCAGGGACAACTGCGCCAAATCCGTGAACGCGTCTTTGTTTACGAGCTTCACCTACCTAAAGAAGTTGAATTTGATCAACACGACAAAACCGCAGAGCATGTGCTGGTGCGGGACGAAAATCAGTGCCCTATCGGAACAGGCAGGCTATGCTGTGACGGCTTGATAAGTCGGATTGCAATTGTTCGGGCGCACCGAAATCGCGAGGCTTATCAGTCTTTAATTGGCTTTTTGAGCATTCTGGCCGAACAGAAAGGCTACGAGGATGTGTTTGTGCAGTGCATCCTGGATGAAGTGCCAACGTTTCTTAAGTCAGGATTTTCTAAACAGGGCAGCGTATTTATGGAAGCAGGCATTCCAAGACAGCGTATGAAATGCCCGGTGAAAGAAATGAACTGTGAGCCTTTTACGATGCTGCATTAGCCCAAAGTTGCTCTTCGCTTGCCATATCGTATAAACCATGGGCATGCTGAACCAGAATGTTAGCGTATTCTACCCGGGCTGGATCCAGTTGCTCCGCAGCAAGGATTTTATCTGCTTTAATTTGCCACTGATAGGAAAAGTGCTTGAGTGCTGCGCGAGCGTCTGCCGCGCCGCTCACCGGCATGGAATCAGTAGGGACTTTACCAGATATGACCCAGTACCCCTTACCCAAATTATCCTTGATTTTCCAAATCCCGCAAATCGGCGGTAAAATACGTGATTCTTTCGCCTGGATATTCAATCCCAGTATCCCTTTTTCTGCCAGGTATTTTTGTGCTGCCTGCAAAGATGCCTGTTGCCATTGAGCAAGCCATTGCTGCTGCTCTTCACTTAATTGTGTAACGTGTTTATTCATTCTGCGTACTTCATTGTCGTTTTCCCCCTACTTTAGGGATTCTGACAACCGGATGCAAGCGTCAACCTCACTCAAAGCCAATTCGGGGCCCAGAATAAGCGACATGTGATTATTTGCATTTGCACAATAAATAGACTCGACTAGGATTAAAAGACGATTTCAGTGGCCTGAGTGGCTCCGTTATGCTCCCACTTATCATCGCACTTCAGTTAGTGATTTTTGCCATAACCTGGTATGCATCAGGCTGGGTAGTCGCTTCGATAGTGACAGGCTTATCTGCTATGGGTTTATTTGTCGCCCATCGTGTATCCAACAATGTGATACCCGCGGATGCACCGCCAGCGCAAGCTAACTCAGATGGGCAACACTCAGACCTCGCTTGCCTTGAGCAACTAGGCCACACCATTACCCCTCAGCTAAGAGAGCAGATTAACAGTGCCCGGGAGCAAACCAAACAAGCCGTCGATAATATGTCCGCTGAATTTTCACAGCTTGTCAGCAATATTACTTCAACTCTAAGTAACCTGGACGATAGCAGCGCCAACAGCCTGCAGCAAACAGCTCAGCACAGCCGTGAACAACTTACCCAGATCCTCGCGTATCTCGAACAGTCCAACGTCAGCCAGCAACAACGAACAGAAACCTTTAAAACCATGGTAGAGCAAAGCAAGGAGTTACAGTCAATGTCAATTGACGTCTCTAAAATTGCTGAGCAAACCAATTTACTCGCACTCAATGCCTCAATCGAAGCTGCACGTGCCGGAGACAATGGCCGTGGGTTTGCGGTGGTTGCCGATGAAGTACGCGCGCTGGCTAATTCAAGCGGTGAGACAGGGGTGAAGATCAACAAGATGGTCGAAACTATCGCTCAGGCAATGCACAGCTCTATGACCATGATGGAAAACGAACTGGCGGAGCGCCAGGCTCTGACCGACAAATATCAGCAGCAAATTAATGAAGTAATTGATACCTGGCTCACCTTGTCACAAAACGTAGAGCAACAAGCGCAGGTGCTGCAAACCTCAAATGAGGATAATCGACAGAAAATCTCGGAAATACTGGTCGACTTACAATTTCAGGACCGTGTCGATCAGATCCAGGACAGCGTTACGATTGCCCTGGACATAATGACTCAAGAGCTCGATGAGTTTATTGCGCAGCGTCGCAGCAGTGCCAACGCCCGATTCAATCATGAAAGGATCAGTGACGCGTTATCGCGCACAGCTGCAACACGAGAGCAAAGGCATATTCTGGCGACTAAAAGTGGCAATGCCAAGAATGATAAGGACGACGATACAGTCGACGATCTCACTTTTTTCTGACATACAGCATGAGGGCAAGTTATGAGCAAAACCATACTAGTGGTGGATGATTCCGATTCGTTAAGACAAGTTGTAAATATTGCGCTGACAGGTGCTGGCTATCAGGTGATTGAAGCCTGTGATGGCAAAGATGCTCTGAGTAAACTTAACGGCAACAAGGTGCACCTTATCATCAGTGACGTCAACATGCCCAATATGAATGGCATTGAATTCGTCAAAAATGTCAAACAACTCCCACAGTATAAGTTCACCCCCGTGATTATGCTGACCACGGAAAACCAGCAAAGCATGATGGAAGAAGGTAAGAAAGCCGGGGCGAAGGCCTGGATGGTTAAACCCTTCAAACCTGCACAAATGCTTCAGGCCGTATCTAAATTACTGATGATGTGACAGCCATGTCCGAGTGTTTTAAGTTTCCTGCGGAGCTGACCATCTACGAAGTACAGGATGTGCATACGGAACTCATCGCTTTTTTGGCAGGAAAACAGCAGATAGCGCTGGATCTTAGCCATATCGATGAGCTCGACAGCGCCGGGATCCAGCTGGCTATCTGGCTGGTAAATTACTGCCGTAACACAGGTGTTCAGATAGGCACCCTTGTCTTATCCGATCTGCTCACTGCCAGACTGTCTTTATTAAATGTGCCTCTCTCAGGCGCCACTAAGAGTGAGCCTTAGTTATGTCTGTTGATTTGAGTGCCGCCATCACCACCTTTGTCAACGAGTCAAAAGAGCTACTCGCGGAGATGGAGAATAGCCTGCTTGATCTCGAAAGCAGTGATGCCAGTGCTGATCAGGAAGAGACCATCAATGCCATCTTCCGCGCTATTCACACCATAAAAGGCAGTGCCGGATTATTTGGCTTTGACTATGTTGTGAGCCTGACGCACATTGCCGAAACGGTACTGGATGACGTTCGTGCTGGTAACAGGGAAATGAGCAGGGCCCTGCTCTCTTTGTATCTGGAAACCGGCGATCTGTGTGATGAATTGGTCCAGCTCGCCGCATCGGAAAGTGAGCCCAGTGCGCAACAACTTAGCCAGCTTGCAAAGCTCACCGAGCAGTTCAGTGAATTTACCGACAACGTCGACACACCGCAAAATAAAGATGCTGATAGTGAAACACAGTTGCAAGATGGACCCTGGTTTATATGTTTCGTGCCTAACGAGAATGTGCTGCGCAACGGCCTGGATCCTTACCCGTTTATCCACTTTCTAAACAACGAAGTGGAATCACTTGAAGTGGCCACCAATTGTACTGCGCTCAATGCCGATACACCCTACGACCCTGAATCCTGTTACCTGGCCTTTTTGATGTTATTTCAAACCAGCCTGAGCAAAAGCGTGATAGAGGACATTTTCGAATTTATAAAAAATGATGCAGTAGTTGAGATTTTACCACCAGCTCAGTGTCACTACAGCGCCATTGAAGGTTGCGCAAAACACTTTCCAAACCCCGCTCAGTTTCATGCCACTTTGGCACAACTGACGCAATCACGCCTCCCCGCCCGGCCTTTGGAGCCAGCATCTATACCAGACGATACCGAGCCGCCAGCTCAGACAAAAGGTAAGAAGAAAAATAAGCTTCACACGAGCAAAACGCTTAGGGTTGAAGCCATGAAGCTAGATCGATTGATCGATCAGGTTGGGGAAATGGTGATCACGGGGGCCAGAACCAATTTACTGGCACACGAAACGGGTAACGAAACACTGATTGAAGCCATGGCTCTGCTGGAACGCCTGGTTGAGAACATTCGAGACAGCTCGTTAAAACTGCGTATGGTCCAGATTGGTGAAACCTTTAATAAATTCAAACGCGTTGTTCGCGATGTGGCCGATGAGCTAGGCAAAGAGGTGGAGCTCAATATTGTCGGCGCCGACACCGAGCTGGACAAAACCTTTGTTGAAAAAGTCAGCGATCCACTGATGCATATTATTCGTAATGCCATTGATCATGGTATTGAATCACCCGAACAACGACTGGCCGCAGGTAAACCGGCATGTGGTCAGCTGACGCTTAAGGCCTACCATGATTCTGGCTCCATCGTCATCGAAATTCAGGACGATGGTCAGGGGCTGGATCAAAGCAAGATACTGGCCCGAGCCATTGAAAATGGCTTAGTCAATCAAGAACACTCATTACAGGATAAAGAGATAAATCTGCTGATTTTTGAACCCGGATTCTCTACCGCCGCAGCCGTGACCAGTATTTCCGGTCGTGGCGTGGGCATGGACGTGGTAAAACGCAATGTTGAGAGCCTGCGTGGCAGTGTAGAAGTCGACAGCACCAAAGGACTGGGCTCTAAAATAATTATTCGCCTGCCACTGACCTTATCCATCATAGACGGATTTATGTTTACCGTCGGTGATGAAGACTATGTGATCCCCCTGGATACCGTGGTTGAATGCCTGGAACTGCACGAGGTGGTTTCAGAATCTGATATTCAGGATAAAAACTACATTAACCTCAGAACTGAGGTCCTGCCCTTTATTCGTCTGCGCACCCTGTTTGGGATCGAGCAGCAAATTGAACACGCGAAGGAATCACTGGTCATCGTCCAGTTTGGCACGCTTAGAGCTGGCCTGGTCGTGGACTCGCTGCAAGGAGAGTTTCAGACCGTTGTAAAACCTCTGGGGAGGCTGTTCGAAGGCCTCAAATGTATCAGCGGCGCTACCATACTCGGCAGTGGCAAAGTGGCCATTATTCTTGATGTATCTGCCTTGATCCGCACCGCAATTACTATGTACGAGTCCTTAGAACTCAAGCATTAGTCAGATAAATCGGAGCATAAAGATGTTTAAGAATCTGACCATCAAAAACAAAATCATTCTGGCCATGTTTACCATGGGGCTGCTGCTATTGGTGATTGCCGTGTCTGTGCAAATGAAAAATGGCCGTATCGAAGGATTTGCCACCGATGTGGGTCAAACCGACATCCCCGAAGCCATCTATGCACTGAATATGCTCGATGAGCTTGGCGACATGAACAGCAATGTGCTGGAATACATTGCCGGTGAAGCCGATGAAAAAGCAGACTTTTTGTCTAATTACAGTGAGTTTACAAACTATCTGGAAGACCTTAAACGGCTCAACTCTGTTGATACCAGCTACATTCGTCAACTGGAGGATTTGGTGCGCCGTTATGCAAGCGAAAACCAGGAACTGATCTTTGATCGCTTTGATCCCCTTCAGGAGGAAAAAGCAGTCGAAAAGTATGAGTACCTCAACCGCGAATTCGCAGAGCCACTGGAAAGCCTGCTCGATTCACAGAAAGAGGCAGAAGTGGCTGATGCCGGCAGCAGCGGTGACTTTGCTGAAGTGGTTAACGATGATTTACCCGGCGTGCGCTATTACCTGGAGCTGATAGACGAGCAAGGCGACATGATGAGCTCGCTGAATGCCTATATGCGGGGACGAGTGGGTGCCACCGCCGCGTTCGAAAAAGACGCACGGACCTTTTCCAACTTTCTGGCTGAACTCAAACCGCTCGAGAGAAAACCACTGGAAATAAAAGCCATTGGTGATATCGAACGCATGTATCTGGGGCTCTATAACGGCGGTAAAGAGATTTTCGCGATGTACGACCCCAGACAGAAGATCCAGGCGTCTAAAGATGTTGACCGGCTTGAGCATGATATTTTCAGTAAAATAGAGGAAATACTGGAAAAGATCTCCAACGAAGCCATTGCTGAAAGCACCACCTCTCTCAATGACCTGATGTCTGCCGCTCGTGACAGTATCCAGCTGGTGTGGGGCTTGCTGATAGTCGCCATTGTGCTTGCTATCGCCACCGCCGCCTTCTTGATCCGCGGGATTGTCCTACCTATTAATGCACTCGCGGATGCCGCGGAGGACCTGCGTTCAGGAGAAGGCGACCTGACCCGCCGTATCCCGGATTTTGGCAATGACGAAATCGGACAGACGGCACAAAGTTTTAACGGCTTCATTGAGCGACTGCAAAACATTTTATTAGATATTCAGGAGTCCGTTGAGTCCATCGCCCACAGCACCAACGAAGTCAGCACCACCTCCCGTATGCTCAGCTCCACCTCGAATCAGCTTGCTGCCAGCGTCGAGGAAACCTCCGCATCACTGGAGCAAATGAGCTCTTCTATCTCGATGAATACGGAGAACTCGAAAATGACCAATGACATTGCCAAGCAGTCCAGCAGTGAAGCAAATGATGGCGGCCAGGCGGTAAAAGACACGGTTCAGGCCATGACGCAGATTGCCGAAAAAATTGGTATTATCGAAGACATCGCTTACAAAACCAATCTGCTGGCACTGAACGCAGCCATTGAGGCCGCCAGAGCCGGTGAGCATGGTAAAGGCTTTGCCGTGGTAGCAGATGAGGTGCGTAAACTGGCCGAGCGTTCTCAGGTTGCCGCACAGGATATCAGTACACTGGCCGACAACAGCGTTAAGATTGCGCAGCATGCCGGTGCAATGCTCGACAGAATGGTACCTAATATCGGAAAAACTGCGGATCTGGTGCAGGAAATCACCGCCGCCTCGACAGAGCAAAGCACCAGCGTTGCTGAAATCAATCGCACCGTTGCCCAGCTTGATGAAATCGCCCAGCAAAATGCCTCCGCCTCAGAAGAGCTCGCCTCTACAGCTAAGATGGTTCAGGACCAGACCGGGGATATTCGCTCTACCGTCGGTTACTTTAAATTGAGTAATAACGGCCGTGGCAGTAAAGGGCGCCCTGCTCATATGGCCCATGAAAACGGTCATAGTCGGGAAGACGGTTATACCCCGTTTGATGAGTAATGTGCTATGAATGACTCAGTTTCCAGCACTGGCACCACGGCTTATGACCACAATAAGTACCTGGCGTTTGAACTTAACGGCGCGTCGTATTCAATCAGTATTTCCATTGTCAGAGAGATAATGGAGTACATTGAGGTAGACAAGATCCCCATGGCGCCCGATTTTATTATTGGTGCCATCAACCTTAGAGGGCTGGTTATCCCGGTTTTTGATTTATCAGTCAGGCTTAACAAGCCTGTACAGGCCATCACCAATCGCACTTGTATCATTGTGGCTGAATGCAACTACAAAGCACAAAATATTACTGTTGGTCTGAAAGTAGATATGGTCACCAAAGTGTTAGATATCCCGGCTCACGAAATTGATCAGGTGCCCAGTATTGCCGGCCAGTTTCATAGTCGTTTTGTATATGGTCTGGCCAAATTAACAGACAACCTGATGACCATACTGGACATCACTAAAATACTGACGCTGGATGATATGCAGTTGTTTGACGACTTGCAGCAGCAACACAAACAGCTGTCATTTGAACTGCCTCTTGATGCCGACTCCAACGCACAGTTTAAGGAGACCTAGCATGAATTCAGAAACTATGGTGGCAGAAAACACGGCAAGCAATGATGAGCTCCACTCTTTGCTCGTGTCTATCGGAAACGACACCTTTGGCATTCCGATAGAGTCAGTCAAAGAGGTCATTGAGCTGACCGACACCACTATGGTGCCTATGTGCAATCAGGTGATCCGAGGCGTGATCAATGTTCGGGGCAGCGTGATCCCCGTACTGGACCTGCAGCATCGCCTGATGCTGAAAAACCCTCAACCCTACAATAAATACAGCTGTATTGTATTGTATGACTTCTACGACCCCAGCCTGGATGAGGTCATGACACTCGGCATGCTGGTCAGTGGCGTAATGTCCATCCAGTTTATCAACTGTACTCAGCTGGAAGATTCACCTTCGTTTGGCGCCAACATTCCCCGTCACTTCGTCTGGAAAATGGCCAAGATTAATAATCAACTCACAATTTTGCTGGATATGAAAAGCGTGCTCAATATCAGCGAAATCAATACTCAGCTCAAGTCCTCTCAGGCCGAGTTTTTTACCCGGTTTTGCCAGCGCTAGATCACTATGGCGATTTCAGCGCTGGAATTTCAACAACTCAACCGGCTGTTTGAACAACATACCGGGATAAGTCTGGGTAAAAACAAAGCCGATATTGTGGCCAGTCGCCTTGCCAGCCGGTTGCGCGCCAGTCGCAGTCCGTCTTTTAGCAAATACTACCGATTATTACTGACACCGGAGGGCAAAGAGGAACTACAGATTTTCATCGATAAGCTGACCACACATGAGACCTATTTTTTTCGCGAGCAGGCCCAGTTTGAATTTCTTTACCACTACTATCAACACAATCGCCCCAGACATTCACCAATTCGCGCCTGGAGTGCAGCCTGCTCCAGCGGTGAAGAAGCCTACTCACTCGCTATGATCCTCGACGATCTGTTTTACAATCGACCCTGGCATGTTATCGGAACGGATATTTCTGAAATGTCGGTGCTGATGGCCAGAGATGCCCGCTATGCGATTTCCACCGTGGGGAAGATCCCGAAACGTTACCGTATCCGCTATTGCATGAAAGGAACAGGCAAGAATGCCGACAATTTTACGCTTATCTCCTCACTGAAGAAACAATGTAGTTTTCAGGAAGATAACTTGTTGAACCTGACCACGGTGGATTTCTCTTTTGATGTTATCTTTCTGCGCAATGTGCTGATCTATTTTGACAAACCCAAACAACAAGCCATCCTAAGTAATATCATCAAGCGTTTAAACCATGGCGGTTTACTCTTTTTAGGACATTCGGAAGCCATGCGCGATAAACCCGCATGTCTGCAAACTCTGAGTCCGTGCATCTATAAGAAGGTGGCCTTATGACCAGTGTCTTTATCATCGATGATTCTGCCCTGATGCGCCAGATCATGAGTGAGGTCATCGCCCATGAGCGCACCTTAAATGTCAGTGGCACGGCACCGGACCCTATCATTGCCGAGCGCAAAATGAAACTCAACTGGCCAGATGTGATCTTGCTGGACGTGGAGATGCCAAAAATGGATGGCTTAACCTTCCTGAAAAAAATCATGCAGGAACGTCCTACGCCAGTGATAATCTGCTCGGCGTTGGCGCAGGAAAAAACCACCACTGCCATCGAGGCATTGGCCTGTGGCGCAGTCGATGTCATTGCCAAACCCACTCAAGGGCTGGGGGAGTTTCTGCACAGCGATTCTGTCTCGCAGATCATTGATGCCATCAAAGCCGCTAACAAAGCCAAAGTTCGTCAGCTTAAATATCTGGATGAAGGCACGTTTCGGGAATTGCATACAACAGAAGAAGTACTGCCTGCACACAAAACCGCACAACCACCAGACAACGCAGGGAAAGTCATTGCCGTTGGTGCCTCTACCGGTGGTACAGAGGCAATCGCCCGGCTGCTCCAGCTACTGCCAGTTCAATCTCCTCCAATTGTCATTGTGCAACACATGCCAGGCAAGTTTACGGCGGCGTTTGCACAACGTCTCAATGACATCACCCCACATACCGTTGCGGAGGGTCAAACTGCTTTAAGGCTCCGTACAGGCCATGTTTATATCGCGCCAGGTGGCCAGCATATGTTGGTAAAACGCCAGGGCTCAGACTACTATTTAGAAATACGCGATGGGCCACTCGTGAGTCGCCACAAGCCTTCGGTCGATGTGCTGTTCCGCTCTGTGGCTCAATCGGTTGGAAACCACGCCATTGGTGTGATCTTAACCGGTATGGGAAACGACGGAGCGAGCGGTTTGCTAGAAATGAAGCAAAAAGGTGCGATCACTTTTGCAGAGAGTGAAGCCAGCTGTGTAGTATTTGGCATGCCAAAAGAAGCCATCGCAAGGGGGGCCGTCGACAAAATCTATGCGCTAAGTAACCTCCCTTATCAGATCCAAAAAGCGCTTGGGTGATCTGTATGAAAAAGCAACTGAGTCAACTTCTGGACATTGCCTATCTCAGCTATGATGAGCAAGGCCAGATCACAGCCCTCTCTGGTGCAGCAGAGCGCATGCTGGATTTAAAACCCGGTGATATCCTGTCACAAAAGTTGGTGTTTATTGACGAAGATTTTAAAGAGCTCAGTATTTCAGAGATTTTATTCGATCCAATCTTTGACCAGATAGAGCTTGGCGTCAGTATTGACAACAGCAGCGTTACCTGGGTGAAGTTGTATAGCTTCAGGCAGGATAATATTCACTACATCAGGCTGGAGCCCATAGAAGAGCTGATTTCAGTCAGGCGTCTGAACAAACAATTAGCTATCCGCGATCCCCATACCGGATTACTCTATCGGGATGCCTTCATCAGTAAAATTAAAGAACAACCACATCAGGGTACCATTTGCTGTGTCCGCATCTGTAATTTTCAACGTATTTCCGAGGTGTGGAATATTGGCGTCGCCAACTTGGTATTTATGGAGATCCTTGCACGGTTTCAGGGCGAGTTCGATAAAGGCATTTTTTCAAAACACTCTTCCGATTGTTACTGTGTGTTTATCCCGCATTTTGTGCCCATCAATATAGAAACGCTGTACAAACAGCTCAATGAGCCATTTAACTTTAACGGCAACAGCTTCTACAGTAATGTCTCTCTTGGATACTATAAAGAACAACCCGACGACGACCATGAGCTGAGTCTCAACAAAGCGGAAATGGCAACCTTTGATTCGCTCGCGGATCATAATCGCCTGGTAGAATTCAAAGATACGCTGGCCAAGCAGATTGAACGACAAAACAAAATTGAAACCGGTCTGCGCAGTGCCCTTTATCAGGGCAATCTTGAGGACAGTTTTGAAGTAGTCTTTCAGCCAATACATGACACCAAAACCGAACGCCTGATTGGTGCGGAATGTCTGATGCGCTGGGAGCTTGACGGCCAACCTATTCCGCCTACTGAGTTTATTCCTGTCATAGAAAGTACAGGAGAAATCAACAAACTTACGCACTTTACGCTAAGCCAGATCAACGTATTAAAGGCGCTGCTGGCCGAGGAACAAATTGAAGCCAGTTTGTTCCGTTTTGCCATCAATATCAGTGTTGTAGAAATTCTCGATGTTAACTTTACCACCCGACTGCTGCAAGCTCTGGACAGACTGGCACTCAATCCCGCTAAGATTAAATTAGAGCTGACTGAGTCGGCCCTGATTGACAACTTTAATTACATCAATGAGATTTTACAGAAGCTACAAAGTCAGGGGCTGATGATATCCATAGATGACTTTGGTACCGGTTACTCCAGCTTGAGTTACTTGTGCAAATTGCATTTCGACGAGATAAAAATAGACCGTGCCTTTGTTACCCATGTTGTCAGTGACGGAAAAATGCAGTCTTTGTTTAATTCCATCGTCTCTCTGGCAAAAAATCTCGATAAGCCTCTGGTTGCAGAAGGCATTGAGCACTTAGATCAGATGATTTACGCTAAGGCCAAAGGCGTTGAATACGTGCAAGGCTATTACTACAGCAAGCCACTGAGTATTACTGATTTTGTTGAGTATGTGGTGGCAGATAAGTCCAGCTATCTGCATTTTGAAGAGTAACGCCTGCTAAGAGAGGGCGTTACTCGCACTTAGCCCCCGAGAACTCTGGCTGGGTCGACTTTAACAGCCTGCCAGGCTGGATACAGGCAGGACAAAACAGCTATTACCAGAGTGATAGACAACACGGCCACCACATCAAACCACATCAACTGGCTAGGCAGAAACTCAATAAAGTACACTCCCTGTAACGGGTTGTCGCCATCCATCTCAATCCAGGCACGGAATAAGTCAGAGATATTCAGTGCCAGCACAATACCAATAAACAGGCCAACCAGTGCACCGATAAGCGCATAACTTATCCCCTGGATAGCAAAGGTTGCAAAAATGGTACTATCTTTCGCCCCCATGGTTTTTAAAATGGCGATATCCGCCTGCTTTTCTTTTACTTCCATCACCATGGAGGACACAATGTTAAAGCTGGCCACTGCGATTATCAGAAACACCACCAGGTAGACTATGGTTCTGACCATCTGAATGTCCTGATAAAGACTGCCCTGGGTGCGAAACCAGCTGTTAACATAAACCAGATCGGGTAACGCCCTGCCTGCAGACATCGCAATCTGATGTGCAGAAAATACATCGTCGACTTTTGCGCGCAATCCGGTTACCTGGTCCTCAGCCAGCCCCATTGCCTGTTGTAATCTTTTCACCGATACCAAGGCCAATGACCGGTCGATTGGCCCACCCATGTCAATGACACCAGCCAATACAAAGTTTAACCGCTTTGGTGCCGCCAGGGGAGAATCAGCCTGAGGATTGGCCACCAACAACGTGACCTTATCTCCGGGCGATAACCCCAGCTCTTTGGCAATATGCTGACCTAAAACTATGTCATCCCCAGACAACGCAGACAACGACGTCCCTTTGATAAACTGCCCCACCTCCGAAACCGTGTGATGAGAAGCAAAATCTACACCTTTCACTTCTGCCGCTTTCAACTCACCACGAAACTGCACCATAGCTGTGACCGAAATCTCTGGTGCTGCTGCAACAATGCCCTGTTGTGCCTCCAGTAAACGGACCTTATCAGGCCAGTCAGAAATTGGCTCATATGGTGCCTGATAAGCCACATGGGGCACCACTGACAACAAGCGGGTCTTTAGCTGCTGCTCAAACCCATTAATGACCGATAATGCGACAATCAATACGGCCACACCCAGCATCACACCAAGCGTTGACGATTTACTCAAAAACCCGATCAACCCAGCCTGATGTTTAGATGCACGTAACCGGTTACTGATAAATATACTCAGCATTGCACTAAGCCTCACTCTGTAACGAATGTTCTACCAGAACACCGTCATCCAGTGCCACTGCACGACCTAGTTTGGCAGCGAGTTCCAGATCGTGTGTCACCACCACAAAGCTGGTTTTCAAATCACGGTTAAGCTCTTTGAGTAATGCATAAATTTTCAATGCATTTTGTTTATCCAGGTTCCCCGTCGGCTCATCCGCCAGTACCAAGGCTGGGCGGGTGACCAATGCCCGGGCAATCGCTACGCGCTGACGTTCACCACCGGATAGCTCAGACGGACGATGACCACCACGATGTGCCAACCCCACTTTATCCAGCATTTTCTCAGCCTGAGCGTGCGCTGCTTTGGGCGACTGACCCGATATCAGCAGCGGCATTGCGACATTTTCAAGCGCAGTGAAATCCATCAACAAATGATGAAACTGATAGATAAAGCCCAGGTTTTGGTTGCGAAAATCGGCTTGCTTGCGACGCGACAAGCTGGCGACATCGGTGCCCTTAATGTGAACTGTGCCACTGCTTGCAGTATCCAGCGTGCCAAGAATATGTAGCAAGGTACTTTTACCCGAGCCTGAACTACCGACAATTGCCAGCATATCGCCTTGTGTAAGCGCCAGTTCGACCCCTTTTAACACCTCTACCTGCTGCCCCGCTTCATCATAGGCCTTATTCAGACCCTGACACTCAATTACTAAATCACTCATACCTTAACACCTCAGCAGGAAGCACTTTTGCGGCCTTAAACGCCGGATACAATGTTGCAATAAAACTCAATAACAAACTGGTTGCTACTATCAGGCTCAAACTCAACCAGTCGAACCGAACTGGTAACTCAGCCCCACCAAGCAAAGATAAGCCGCTAAGCGCTACCACTTCATTGATATTGCTGGCCAGCAGGTAGCCAAATACCGTGCCTAACAGGGTACCCACTACACCGTTATACAGCCCCTGAACCATAAAAACCCGAGCGATGGCACTCGGTGCCAACCCCAGAGTTTGTAAAATAGCAACTTCGCCCTGCTTTTCACTGACCATCATGGATAAAGCAGAAACAATATTAAAGACAGCGACAATCACAATCAGCCCAAGCAATAGCGACATAATGCGTTTTTCCATCGCCACAGCAGCAAACAGCGCCCCCTGTTGTACATGCCAGTCTGAATACGTCAGACCTGACAGCAGTGGAGCATAAGTGGTTTTAAACTCATTGACGGCAAACGCATCTTTGAGGGTGATACTGATATCAAAGTCCGCAGGTTTGCGCTTAAGCAAACGTTGCAAACTTTTGCCATCAGCAAAGGCCAAGTTAACGTCGGCTTCACTGCGCGTATTGTAGATCAGAGCCACAGTGAACAAGCGCTGCTTGGGTACCCGTCCCATCGGGGTGTAGCTGCTGATATCCGGCATGATCACGCGAACTTTTTGGCCTAAACGAACGTCCAGTTGGTTCGCCAAATAGCGGCTTAATGCCAGTTGATATTTTTGCTCACGAAATTGCGCTATGCTGCCCGCTTCGACATGGGGCTCGAGTGCGGAAGGATAACCACTGAAAGCACCCTGTAGTCGTACCCCAACCAGATCTTTATTGGTCTGCAGGATCACATCACTGGTCACATAAGGCGTAACCCGTTTTACCTCAGGTAAAGTAGCTAATTTATCTAATAACTGTGCTGCCTCTGCCTTTTGGTCTTCTGACGACTTGTGCAGCTGCACATGGGGGATCAAGTCTAGCATGGCGTTTTTAAGGCTCTGCTCAAACCCGTTCATCACGGAACTGACCGTGATCAGTGCCATTAAACCAAGTGCAATACCGGCAATGGAAAAAAACGAAATAAAAGACACAAACCCGTTGCCTTTTGTAGCACGGCTGTATCTAAGCCCTATATAAAGGCTAACAGGCTGAAACATAATAGTTTATTTTTCTATATATAAGTTCAGTGCACGATACTAGCACAATCGAGAAAGCAGGGTCATACCTTTGACCCCAAAAAAAAGTGTAAAATTTTTTTATTGTGGCTCTAAATTACACTGGATTTTAGTGTAGAATGCGGCAAATCTCGCGGTATGGACCTTCAATGTTTTCGTTATCAAGATTTAAACATATGAATTTCAAGGGAGATTTGTTCGGTGGTGTGACCACTGCAATCATTTCCCTACCACTCGCCCTCGCCTTTGGCGTGGCATCCGGAGCCGGAGCTGAAGCCGGTATGTGGGGCGCAATTCTCGTTGGCCTCTTCGCTGCCTTGTTTGGCGGTTCAACCTCCCTGATCTCAGAGCCAACTGGCCCGATGACGGTCATAATGACAGCAGTGCTGACCACTATGGTGTCAAAATACCCCGAAGCCGGACCGGCAATGGCCTTTACTGTGGTGATGATGGCTGGGGCATTCCAGATATTATTGGGTACGCTCAAACTCGGTAAATACGTCACTTTAATGCCCTACAGTGTAGTGTCCGGGTTTATGTCAGGTATCGGTGTAATATTGATCATCCTGCAATTGGCACCACTTTTGGGCCATCAAGCTCCTCCTGGCGGCGTGCCCGGGACCTTATCTGCCTTTCCTGAACTGTTTCTAAATCTACACATCTCCGAGCTTTTTCTAGGTCTTCTGACTTTGGGTGTCCTCTTCTACATGCCAAAGAAATATCGTCAGTACGTTCCCGCTCAGCTGGTTGCGTTAGTCGTTGTTACCCTGATATCCATCCTGCTTTTCGATACCGACAGCATTCGCAGAATTGGCGAGATTCCCAGCGGCCTGCCTGAGATTGTCTGGCCAACTTTTACCCCTGAACTGTTTACAGAAATGGTCATTGACGCACTAGTACTGGGGACGCTTGGATGCATAGATACATTACTGACAGCCGTCATTGGTGATAGCTTAACCCGTACCGAGCATGACTCAGACAAAGAGCTTCGTGGTCAGGGTATTGCAAACATGATTGCAGGCTTTTTTGGTGCTTTACCTGGTGCTGGTGCCACGATGGGTACCGTGGTAAATATTCAGGTAGGTGCTCGCTCTCCACTAGCCGGTATCTTCCGGGCGCTGATCCTGATGGCCGTTGTGTTTGTTGCGGGCAGCCTGACTGAACCAATCCCGATGGCTGTGCTCGCTGGTATCGCCGTCTACGTCGGGATTAATATTCTCGATTGGAGCTTTATCCAGCGCGCGCACAAACTCAGTATTAGCCAGATGGCTATCATGTACGGCGTTATGCTGCTCACTGTATTCGTCGATTTAATGGTTGCTGTTGGCCTGGGTGTGTTTATTTCCAACATTATGGTCATTGAACGCCTTAGCCGTGTGCAGGAACAACATGTCAAAGCCATCAGTGACGGCGATGCCGATGAAGACGTGCCATTATCCACCCACGAACGCGCATTGTTGGAACAGGCTAAGGGCCAGCTATTGTTCTTTTACCTGTCAGGGCCAATGATCTTCAGCGTATCAAAAGCGATTACCCGCCAGCACCGTCATATTGGCGAGTATAAGACGATGGTGCTCGATTTAAGTGATGTCGCGATGCTGGATGTGACCGTCAGCCTGGCGATTGAAAACGCCATCAGCGATGCACTGGATGCGGATTGCCAGGTCTTCATCTACTCACCTAATAAAGACACCAGCGAGCAGCTTCAGAAGTTTGATATTCGCAGCAAACTGGGAGAGCATGCATTCTGTAACAGCCGGGAACAAGCTCTGAGCAGAGCACTGGAAGCCATGGAGGCAAGCAATACTCAGGCCTAGAGATGCTCCGCTAAAAAGTCGATGAGCGCACGAATAGCCGTCGACAAATATTTTCTGGGCGGGTAAACCGCCCAGATCCCCTCCTCCATAGGTGTAAAGTCATCCAAGATTGTCACTAACTCCCCACGTTCAAGGGCTTCCTGAACGTAATAATGGGGGAGTTGTACAATTCCCAATCCCTGCCTGGCCGCATCAAGTAATGCCCAACCGCTGTTACATCTGAGTGTTCCGGATATTTTTACATGCCGTTCAACGCCATGATCCATAAAACGCCAGTACTGCGCATTGCCCAGCAAACAATTATGCTCTGCTAAATCTCGGATGCGCGTGATTGGCTGATGCTGTTTCAGGTAATCGGGTGAAACGCATACCAAAGTGCGCCGTTGAGACAATCGCTTCGCATGTAATGAAGAATCTTTAAGCTGGCCGATTCTAATCGCCAGATCCACACCCTGCTCCACCAAGTCTAACTGAGCGTTGGTCAATTCCATATCCACAGTCACAGAGGGAAAGCGACACATAAATTGATGCACCAGCGGCATAATATATTGCTCACCATACATCACGGGTGCCGTCATCCTGATTTTCCCCGTAGGCTGAGTATCTCTTTGCCGCAAAGCGGCTGTCGCGTCCTCGTAGGCGTGCTGCAGCAGCCGTGCATGACTCAGGAAGACCTGGCCTTCCGGAGTCAGGGCCAGATTACGTGTTGTACGTGTGAGTAGCTGATATCCGAGTTCTGACTCAAGCGTTTTAACCCGCCGGCTTACCTGTGCCACGGACGTATCCAACTGCTGTGCAGCACCTGTAAATGACCCGCAGGTCGCCACCGCTACAAATTCATCTAAACCTGACCATCTGTCCATTATTACAAATACGTAAAAGTCTTTCTTAATTTTTAAGATTATCAAACTCTCAGAGCAAGTTATACTTTTGTTTTCACACTACAAAACTGGAGTAATGATGGCTGAGTTTATTAAATCACGGGCAGCGATTGCCTGGGGGCCTGGACAACCACTGAGCATTGAGGAAGTGGATGTAATGATGCCCAAAGCGGGCGAAGTATTGGTCAAAATCGTTGCCACCGGCGTGTGTCACACAGATGCATTCACTTTGTCTGGCGACGATCCTGAAGGCGTGTTCCCGGCTATTCTAGGCCACGAAGGGGGCGGCATTGTTGAGGCTGTGGGCGAAGGCGTGACCAGCGTGGCGATTGGTGATCATGTGATCCCTCTGTACACACCTGAATGCGGTGAATGTAAGTTCTGTACCTCAGGGAAAACAAATCTGTGTCAAAAAATCCGTACGACTCAGGGGAAAGGTGTCATGCCGGACGGCACCACGCGTTTCTACAAAGATGGTGAACCGATTTATCACTACATGGGTACCTCGACCTTCTCTGAGTACACGGTACTGCCTGAGATTTCTCTGGCCAAAGTGAATAAAAGCGCCCCTCTTGAAGAGATCTGCCTGCTAGGCTGTGGCGTAACCACGGGCATGGGCGCGGTCATGAATACCGCAAAAGTACAGCCTGGTGATACCGTCGCTATCTTCGGACTAGGCGGGATCGGCCTGTCTGCGGTAATAGGTGCGGTTATGGCGGGTGCCAGCCGGATCATTGGCGTGGATATCAACACAGACAAGTATGCACTGGCACAAAAACTCGGCGCAACCGACGTAATTAATCCGAACGATTATGACAAACCTATTCAGGAAGTCATCGTAGAGATGACCGATGGTGGCGTGGACTTTTCATTTGAGTGTATTGGCAATGTCAATGTGATGCGCAGTGCACTGGAATGCTGCCATAAAGGCTGGGGCGAATCTGTCATTATTGGCGTAGCCGGCGCAGGCCAGGAAATCTCAACTCGTCCTTTCCAGCTGGTAACAGGCCGTGTCTGGCGTGGCACCGCATTTGGCGGAGTTAAAGGTCGCTCTGAACTACCAGAAATCGTCGAACGCTACCTCGCAGGCGAGTTTAAACTGGATGATTTTATCACCCATACAATGTCACTCGATGATATCAACGAGGCCTTTGACCTGATGCATCAGGGCAAGAGTATTCGTTCGGTGATCCATTTCTAAGGGAAGTATATGGAATTAGTGAGTGAAAACAAGGTCGTCGGTGGCTGGCATCGACGCTATCGCCATCAAAGTCAGCACACTCAGTGTGATATGACCTTTGCTATCTTCCTGCCAGAACAGGCAAATAACACCCAGCCAGTACCTGTACTATACTGGCTGTCGGGATTGACCTGCACTGACGAGAACTTTATGCAAAAGGCCGGTGCATTTAAGCGGGCCAATGAGTTAGGTATCGCAATCGTGGCTCCAGATACATCGCCGCGTGGCGAAGATGTACCTGATGACCCACAGCAATGTTATGACTTTGGTCTGGGAGCAGGCTTTTATGTCAACGCTACTCAAGCGCCCTATGATAAACACTATCAGATGTACAGCTACGTAAGCGAAGAGTTACCTGCGCTGATCGAGCAGCAGTTCCTAGTTTCTGATAAGCGTGCCATCGCTGGCCATTCTATGGGTGGTCATGGCGCACTGGTTATCGGGCTAAAAAACCCATCGCGTTATAGCAGTATCTCTGCGTTTAGCCCTATTTCTAACCCGGCAGATTGCCCATGGGGCAAGAAAGCATTTTCGGGTTATCTGGGTGATGAGAGTCAAGCCTGGCTGGCCTATGACGCCTGCAACTTGCTCAGACAAAGTAAGGACGACCTGAAGGTGCCTGTTCGCATTGATCAGGGTGAGGACGACCAGTTCCTTGATGAGCAACTTAAGCCCGAAGCTCTGGTAAAAGCGGCTCAGACTGTGGGCTATCCCCTTACACTGACGATGCACCCGGGTTATGATCACAGCTACTTCTTTATTTCGTCATTCATTGATGCGCAACTGGATTTCCACGCGCAGTATCTGAAGTAAACCACAAAAAAAGGCGCTGACGCGCCTTTTGTTTGCTTAACATAATATTTTAAACGGTCAAATCCCCATACTGATTATTCACTGTCAGTTTGACTGATTTATCAAAGCCCGGAATACCCAGCGCTTCTTTACTTAACTGCAATTGTGATTCATCGATCATGCCATTACCAAAGCGATAAATTAGTTCATACTGGCCAAGATCAGCCGCCTGTTGATAGCTGGCTTGCTGTTGTTTTGTTTCTGCCAGCTTGACGCTGTGTTGTGCTAATTCGGCTTCGCCATAACGCTTGGTTAGCATCTTCAGCGTCATCGCTGGTGACAGAACTGTCGCAGTTGCATTATTACCACCAAACCCTTTGGAGTTAATAAAGGCAATATCCATTTCTCCACAATGGTAGTGATGTGTACGAATATCCAGATGTTGATCATAAACATCGTCAGCGACTGCATCTATGGTTGTAACGCCTGGCATAATTTGATGACTAAATACTCCAAGTGCCATTGCAAGCTGATCGCCCGATGCCGGGCCTATTGTATGACCCACAAATGCTTTGGGTGCTGCCACTTTCCAGCCATCAATACCAAAGGTCTCTGCAATACGATGATAAATAAAAGATTCTGTCACACGGTTTTGTGGTGTGCTCGAGCCATGCGCAAGAATAAAGCTACGTTGCTGCAGCGCTTCTGTGCCTGCGATTTGTTCCGCCAGAGCGACAGACTTTGCCATTGTGATGTAATTACCAGGACCCGGTGCGGTAATTGACTTCTTAACGCCATCAGCATTGACATACACATCTGCGACTGAACCCATAATATCAGCCCCCAGATCCAGCGCCAGCTTGTCATCCATCAGAATGGCAACCTGAGCCCCTTCTCCAATGGTAAAGCCACAGTTTTCGCCAAACGGACGACTGGTGCGGCGATAGTCAACCTGTTCGGTATTATCCAGTTTACGCAAACCTTCCTCGTTGGCCAGTGCCCCCATATTACCGAAGCCTTCTATCACCTCAGGAGTCAGGGCACACTCTACACTGGCAACGACTGCAACGCGGGTACGACCCGCCTGAATATCATTAACCGCCGCACGCAAATTATACAGGAAAGTCGCGCAAGCGCCTGATGTTGAGAAGGTAGTGCCCACACTACCCGTTACATAGGCGTTAATGAAGTCTGTTGACATAGTGTTGAGGCCCAGAGCCAGTTGCTTAGTACTCACCCGCTCGCCTTTCATTCGACTGCGAAACAGTCCACCAAACCCTTCATCGTTCACTTGCCCTACCACTGAGGCTGAGTAAGTCCCAATCTGATCAGGCTCAACACTGTTCATCACTGTTTGCCAGTCCAGGCCTGTTGAGCGTATTGCATCAGTCGCAGCAAAAATCGTTGCCTGAAGGCCACGCGGTTGATAACGACTGTTATACATCACTGACGGGTCAAACCCGGTTGGCAACTGACCAGCGGCTTTAATAGGGTTATCCCTGTGGCTGTCAACTTTCACTTCCAACTGCTCAGGGATAAATACCTGAGCGGTTTTTTCGTCAATTAATTCTACCTGCCAGCTGGATGGCACCGGCGTTGGTAAGTCACGTTTGCGGCAGGTAAAAGTCAGGCCGCTATCATCACTTGCCTGCATAGTCAATTTCTGCTGCCAGTGTGTTGCGTCAACATCAAAGTGATTTTTTTCGATTTTTCGGATCAGCGTGCCTTCTATGATCTGGCGACCAAACAAAGGTTCAATCTGATCCGGTCTTACAACTTCACCATCTGCAGTAACCAGTTCCGAGCCCTGTAATGATACCAAGTTCATCAACGTTGCCAGGCCCAAAAAGGTTTCCTGTCTTGCAGCATCATCCAGGCTGTCTAATACAATACGGCGATACCCCTGATGGAACGAGGTTCTGCCGGAAGCATTTACGCCTCCCATGCCTACGATAATTGGTAATGCTGTCATATCAATCTCTTATCTACTAAAACTCATAAGCCGATTTTAGAACGAAGAAAAATATGTTACTTTACATTTTTCGCCACATAACATGCAAAATACGCCACACAATAGAGATCGGATGAGATGAATAACCACAGCCACCGCATTGCCTTCACAATTTATGAACAAATGCTTATAACCAGTGTGACGCTGCCGGTTGAGATGCTCCGCGCTGGTGAGGCATTTGCGAGACGCCACCTTGGTCATGAGTTTATTCCTCTGGAGCTTGCCTGGCTGAGTGAAACAGGTGACCCTGTTAACTCATCCATGGGCATCCCATTTTCAGCACACACCAGTTACGCCGCACTCAGTGAATTTGACTATATTATTATTCCCAGTATCTGGCGTAATCCCCGCCCCGTGCTACGAAGAAATGAGTCATTGATCTCAAATGTGGCTCAGGCATGGCGTGCAGGTGCAACGCTCATTGGTGTCGGTACCGGGGTATGTTTCCTCGCAGAGTCCGGGATCCTGGATGGTCACTCAGCCACAACTCACTGGCATTATGCAGATCAGTTCAAACGCAGTTACCCGCTCGTTGCTTTACGACCAGACTACTTTATTACTCAGTCAGAACGCTTGTATACAGTAGCCAGTTTGAATGCCTTGGCAGACGTGGTCGTTCATCTTATTGGTCAATTCTATGGTCGCGAGGCGGCGCACCATGTGCAACAAAATTTTTCCCATGAAGTACGTAAGCCATACGAAGAACAAAGATATCTGGAAGGCGCAGTAGACAGACACAGTGACGAGCAAATTGCGTCCATCCAGTTTTGGTTACGTAACAATTGTGCCGATGAAATTACATTTCCAGATATTGCCACTCAGTTTGGTATGAGTTACCGAACTTTTAATCGCCGTTTTAAAGCTGCGACAGGCCAAACTGCTGCCAATTACTTACAAACAGTGCGGGTTCGGCAAGTGACTGAACTGCTGGCCTCGACGAATTTAAGTATTCAGGAAATTGCCCTGGCGTGTGGCTTTAGTTCTCAGGGACAACTTACAAGGGTATTTAAAAGCACGATGAATCAAACACCCAGTCAATACCGTCAGGTAGTCAGGAAAAAACTGTTTTCCTAATCATGAAAGGCTGGCTACTTCTAGCCACTGAGTCGTGCCGTTAAAATGAAACTCTATTTCCTCTCCAGCGGTACGACCTTGAAGTGCCCGTCCGATAGGGGACGCCAATGTGATCACTCTCACCTGAGTTGCGCCCAGTGTCAGCTTTAATCCGCCCTCACAGGGACCAATATAGAACCAGTGATGCTCATCCTGTTCATCCGTCAGTTCAACCAAAGCGCCAATCTGGATAGCTGATGGAGTACTTAATGTATATGTACTCGCAAACGCATGAATCGCCTGATGTGCCTGATCTACCCTCTCGCTCTGACCCTCCGCCAGGTAACCAGACTCAATACTGAGTGAGTCATACTGAGTTTCCGCCGCGCTTTGTTCATGAATCGCATCCGCTCTTGCGCTGTCTGCGGCCTGTTGTGCTTCTTGCAGCTTGCACTCCAGAGCGAACTTCAAGTGCTCAATCACATGACTTTTATTCACATTTTACCTCTGAAAAACCAATTCATACCAATTTGTCTGGTGAGGCCATAGTAGACGTAATGACAACTTGATAAAAACAACAAAAGGGCCATGAGGCCCTTTAGATTTCGGTTATTCTAGCAAATAAAGCCCTGCTCAGAACAGCGATTCAAAACTGCCATCTGGAAATAACACACCAGGTATGCCACGCACGGTTTTCACATCCCCTATGAGTTTATCCCCGTAATAGTAACCCCCTGTGAAATTCCGTCCTTTCTGTTTTACATCTAGCCAGTAGCCGTCTTTACCTTTAGCAACAATATTATTATTGTCACCGGAACGACGTACCTCCAGTTGTATGACACGACCGCCAAGTAAGTAGCCAAGCTCAGCTGAATTCAAATTGGAAAAATCTCCCTGCTCAGCAGCTAACTGCAACTGAAAGTCAGGCGCGCCTTTAAGGTCAAAATCGGCATGTATACCAAAAGACATATCCAACGTCGTATCGTATACAAATGGCGTTCTTTCGGCTGCATAGAATGTCACCGGGGTAACCTGATTTACCGTTTCAAACTGACCTCGCAGACGTAAATTCGGGATCACGCTTTCAACGGTTTCCAGCGGAGACTTCACTCGATTCAATCGCATTCGCAGATACCCTGCGGTTTTGGACTGGTCGGTTTGCAGTGTAATAGTCCCCCCAAAGCGAGATATACCGGTGGCAGTTTCAAAACTGTCTGCTTCCAAAGCACCGTCGAAAAGTAAGTAGATATCATCCAGATCAGCCTGCAAAGATACGCCACCTTTACGAACTGTAATCACGCCGCCCCCGGCAATACGGTCTCCCAGTATCGCGCTCTTACGCCATTCAGGCATAGTGACATCCATATTGACCTCAAAGCCCTTGCTCATACCGGTAACGCGCCAGTTAAAGGATGGTTCGGTGGTATAAACAATATCCAATTCACCCGTTTGATATGTACCCGGTGCTGAATTTTTCGCCGGCGAGACTGCACTTACAACCTCATATACCGCTTCAGCCAATACAAGAAACGACTCTTTGGCAACGTCATCCGCGACTAAGGTTTCAATGTCTTGTAACTGTGTGTTGAGCTCTTCACTGTATTTTTCTTCCTGAAGACGAATGACACCCAGTGAGTCGCGGAAATGATCCAGTAAATCATTATTGTAAACCGTGGCAGAGTCTTGAAGCGCGATCAAGTCTTGTAGCTGCATAGCTTCGTTGGCACTCAGCAGTAGCTGATCAACAACACTGGCAAACAGTGCGCTTTCTTTCTCGTCAAGCAGTGTCTCAATAAAGTACTGATTGACCAGATTAATATAGCTTTGCCATGCACTATAATCGGCATTTTTATAGGCAGAATCAAAAGCATCTGCTAACGGACTAATAACATCTGAATCACTGCCCTCCAGGTTCAACTGCCTCATAATATCTGAGTAGGTAAACCCTTTTGCCGCGTATTCAGCACGCAGGGAGTGATTAATACTGCTATGGCTTAGATGATAGATTGGCGTATTTGTCAAAGACAACACCGTACTGTCTAGCTTAGCATCGCTTAGTAATGTGGCATATGAAGAAAAAAACAACTGATTCTGTCCCGCTACTGGCTTTGCAGTCAACGTATATTGTACGGATGCAGTTACAGGCTCCTTATAGTCAATCTCATCGTTGCCATTAAGATCATTTGGATCATTAAGCAAAGCTCGTCCGCACCCTAGCACTCTGGGGCACTGAACATTTTCAGTACTGGGATTAAACTCAAATTGATATACAGCCCCGGCCTGCAGATTAACAGCCAGAGTATTTAAGTCATCGGTGGCGAGTTCCTGCTTTTCATTAGAACTCACTTTGGTCACAACTAAAGTTCCGGATGTATCACCATACTGAGGGACATAAAATGTCACGGCTGCTGATAAGGCCTCAGAGGCATCATGTCCTAAATTGGGCAGAGCTGTGTCTACTGTCGGAGCTGGGTCACTACTCCCACCACACGCAGCCAAGGTACCTGCCAGAAGGAAAGGTAAGAGCCTATTAATTTGTCGCATTTTGTTACCTCCCTAAAAGTCCAGGTTAATGAACCAGTTTAAATTAACATAATGTGCGTCATCGACATTAAGATTGTCCATTTTGACTGATAAGCCAGCGTGCTGGGTTTTTATTCCCAACTCAAATGCGTCGCTATGTGTTTCATAGCCACCGAATAACGCCCAATTGTCACCAAAGTGATACGTCAAGTTCGCCTGAAAGAAAGTATCGTCAATGAACTTACGTGCTTTCACTTCAGTTGAAAAATTATCATTAATGCGGTATTCGGCCCCAATGTAGTATCGAGCATCACGTTCGAAGGTATACTCTATTTCCTGATCGTACGCAGAGGTACGCAGTCTCACCGACGGCGTTGTATCGATGCCATCATCTCTTTCAGTAAACGGAATGTCAGTCGTAAACCCATTCACAAACCCGGCACCAGTGTACTTTGTTTCATACACCAGGTCTTTTCCTGCAGCCCACACTCGCAAATCATCGGTAATCTGCCAATCGATTTCCAGATCTAGGCTATAGCCATCTCCTCGTGGATTTTCAGTGGGCGTAAAAGATTTAAACAGGATATCTTTGGAAAAGTAGTACTCAGCTTCAAGTTTTCCTTCTATTTCATCCCCAAAAATGGTGCCATCTACACGGGCATCCTGAAAGTGGGTACTTTTGAAGTAAGTAAATTTGGGCGTGATTACCAGTTTTTTATCGAGTAACTCAAGGTCATATGACAGGAAAATACCATTCGTCGTCGCCTGACGGCCCCATAAATAATAGCGGTAATTACGCTTTTCGAATGGTAAGTCATTTTTCTCGGTATGAGTATAACGTGCTGTATCTGGGTCAAAAGCCAGCAGATAATCAAAGCGGCTCTGGGCCCCAATACCTATGCCCTTGTATTTCATACCCAACTCAAACACATTGTAAGTAAAGGCGCTGTCACCTTCTGTCAGAGGCTTGTCAAAATCGTCAACAAACGCCTTAACGGGTTGTGCTTCAGTGTATATCTCACTGTGAAACTGATGAATTAACTGTATGTCATTAGATGCTGAAAATGCCACCTGAGACAAAGGCATACAGCACAGAGAAAGTAGAGGTGTAATTTTTTTTAGTGTCATAAACTTAACTTCTAAAAAAAGGGGAAAGGTCACCCTTTCCCCTTTTTAAATTGGCTTACATTAGTTGCTAGACTGACCGATAAAGTCAATATCCGTATACTCGATTGACAGGCCAGTAAAGTAATCAACACGGAAACCGTTTGTAATTTCCTCTACACTGCCTACCTCAACTGACTGAGCGATATCATTAAGTAATGATACACTTCCGAGTAACGGACCATCTTGATCGATTAGACCAACTTTAAATACATAGCCGTTAAAGTTATCAATCGACACTTCAGCCACACCAAGGTCGTCGTTGTTATCTTCATTGCGAATATCAAAGTGCGCGGTAAACTCTGTACCTTCGCTGTCACCTTTGAGCACAATTGAAGCCAACTCAGTTGAATCGTCAACAAACAATGGAGAAGGGTTACCCTGCTGGTCAACGGCAGTCAACTCAGAATGGAAGTATCCGTTGAATCCATATTGGCCATCCACAAACTCAATCAAGTTGAACGTCTTACCACGTGAAATATCAAAGTCTCGTGCATCTTCTACATTCTGGATACTGCCATCAACATAAAGTACTGAACAAGATGCATTTGGCATTTCGATGGCATCAATAGCCCAACGCTCACACTCAGCCAAATCAGGAGACTTAATCTCAACCTTTTGACCAGAGTCCGCCATCATGTAACCAGACCAGGTAAAGATAATCTTACTCTGTGCACCAGAGTTAACCTGACCGTTAGCAGCAATCTTCTCGTCACCTTTAGTATTTTCCAGACTCAGAGCATAGGTGTTTGTGTTATAGCTGTACTTCCAATCAGGGAAGTTGGGGGCTGTACCATTATGGTCGCCCGAGTCTAATCCCGAATCCCAGATATCTTTCACTACATCATAGATAATTTCACCCGCATTAAATGTAGCATCAGCGCCTTCTTTAGTTACGAAACTGAGCGTAACCATTTTGTCCGTGCCCTGCATAGCCAGCGCCGTCAATCTGTAATCTTCAATTTGTTGCGCTGTGTTTCCTTGGAGTCCAGAAATCTCAAGCACCGCTTCATCAATCAACTCATTCGACTCATTGATAGCGAGATCAGCAGCATCGGTTGAGGCATTTTGGTTTTGGGCAAGAGTTTTATACGTGTTAGCGAGCTCCAATGAGGCTTTTGCAGCGGTCTCTGCCGCCTGGAATGCCGCAATAACGTCTTGCAGGCTAGTTTGAGCTTTTACTAATTCACTCAACGCAGCTTCGGCAGAGGCTTGATCTGTAATTGCAGCGACAGCAGTCATCGCTGCCTGGAATTGGACTTCCATTTCGCCTTTCTTAGCAATTGCTACTTCTTTACTTTCCTTCGCAGCCAGCAGGCTTTCATCCGACGCTTGTTTAGCAACATCAAGCGTGGCACCAAATTCCGCTATCTTCGCATTGGCAGCTTCCAGTTCGGCAGAAATTTGGCCACCAAGCTGGTCTTTTTGGGCAACTAAAGCAGTGACCTGGGTTAACAACTCACCCGCTTGCGTAAGTGTTGGTTGATATTTAGCGTCCAAAGTTACTAACCCTGAAGCAGCAGAAACCAGTTGCTCAGCACCAGAGAGTTCACGTACCAGCAATTTACCGAGATTATTGCCCTCTACATCTGTTGAAACCGCAGCCGTGAATTGGGTGTCCAGGACGACAGCAGCACTACCATAGGCTATGGCTTTTTCTTTGGTTGAAGTATCGGCTGCCAAGGCTTTAACAGCAGCCAAAGATGCCGCAAATTCATTCAGCTGAGCATTGCTACCTGTCAGCGTTTGCTTACCTGAATCAATGCTGGCCAGCAGCGAAGCATTTAAACTATCTAACGAGGTATCACCGTTACCCAGGTCGTCAAGTTGATCAACCACTTTACCCGAATCATCTTTGAGTTGATCATCTGATGTGGCACCATTTTTAACTGCTTTATCTTTTGCCGCCTTAGCATCAGCCGCTACCTGGTCGACATCACCCTCATCGACACCCGCTTCGATTAGCGCTGCTTTGATAGCCGCATCATCACCTGACACAATCGCGTTTAAAACTTTACCGGCTTTCTGTGTTTCGGCTTTTAGCTTAGAAAATACCTGGCTAGTGCCCAGATTACCTTGTTCAACATCACCAGATAACTCGGCTAAAACGTCTGCAACCGTTCTGCTTTCTTTACCAGCCAGAGATTGAAGTGAGGACGCAACCTGAACTAATACAAGCGCGCCTGCATCAAGTTTTTCAGTTCCATCGACATCAGTAAAGTCAATCACACCACCCAATGATAAGTCACTGGCCAATGTTGCAACTAAGGAAAGATCTCCCACCAGCTGACCAATTACCTGAATACTGGCTTGTCCTACTGCAGCTGAGTCGATTGCAGACTCCCCGGCAAGCAAAATACGCGCTGCTGTTGACGTAAATACCGACAAATTCGCTTTATAAGAGCCGTCGTCACCATCTGCGTACGACGGGGTGCCTTTGGCCGACGCAGCTCTGGCGGCGGTGTTCGCAGAAATCAGCTTGACAACAGACAACTCGATATCGTCTTTATACCACTCGCCAAAGTCGACCTTGCCATTGTCGTTAAAGACTGAACCATCATTTACTTTTACTGCAGTACCCACACCACACCCAGCAAATGCATCACACTTGACGAGTGCATCACCATCTTTGGTTGTCTTCACTGTAATGTAAAGCGGCCCCGAAAACCCTTCGTCAACATAGATTTCATACAAACCTTGCGCTGATGTTTTCAACTCTGAAGGGTTACCGCTGATTAATTTAGCTTCCGCTTTTGCTTTGGCTTCACTTTCGCTTTCCGCTGTTTCTGTCGCAGACTCTTCGCCGGCAGCTGTGCGATAAGCCAGGTCAACCATATTGCCTTGCGCGTCTACAGTCTTCACACTAACCATAGCACCACTCAAAGTGCCCTTAACGGCCTTACCAGATACTGAAACGTTAAACTTAGCAGCAACAGTACTTTCTACTTCGGATGGGGCTGGAGGAGGGTTGACCATAGGTTTGTTATCATCACTATCAAATAAGCTACAGCCGGTAAGGCCAAGGCTTAATGCAATGGTGGATGCCACTGGAGTAAATTTATTCATGCGCTTTGCCACTAGAGGTCTCCTTAAATAGCTTGCGTGTTTTTCTTTATTTATTTGCCTATGCGAATGTTTTTGTCAAACGAGACTCTAAGCTAATTTGGGTACTTTAGCCCATCAATATACTCAATACTCTTAACAAAGTCATTGCAAAACACACTTCTTTGTAAACAAATATAAAACGCAAAGGTGAACTTTTCCAACATAGATTTCATTCTTGCGTAGTATAAAGACTAAATGTGACATTTCTGACATATTCCCCCTCCCCCGTCAAATCTGTCAGTTCGACTGTAAGACGCCACTCCATCACAGCTTCGCTGCAAGCGCCCACCATAACCTCGGCAGACCAAAGCTCACTTTTATTCTGTGTAAAAAAAACAGGGATGGTTCCCATGTACATTTGAGTGCCTTCCAACCAAGCTGACTGTACCTTTATATCAGACGAGCTAAGGGCCAGGGATAACTCAAACGGGGTCTCTGGATGCAGTTTTTTAGCTGAGCTCCAGAGCGCTGCACCGTCACTTTTACAAGGTTCAGAGGCAATACAATTCAAGGAAATTCGCGAACTTTCACTTTTTTCTGAACTTTCATGTATAATGGTAGCAGGGTCTGAACAGGCCGTTAGAAAAGTGACTAAAAAAACACCGGTCAATGTGCAAGTTTTCTGCATAATACGAAGTGTGTGACATTGAGAAAAGAAATCCAGTGTAAGTGGAATAGGTCTTTTCGACCAGCCTTTGGCGTCAAGTTTTGCAATTTGTTTTGATATTGCGCAATTCGCGTACTCATTGAACAAGTGACTCGTTCAAAATTTGATTGATGTCATTATTTTAGGTGTTTGTAGTATCTTTTCGTTTGCAAAAAAATTATTATTTCCTTGCAAAAATAAGGGTTTCTCAAGCTGGTTAGAGTTCCATTCTAGAGGATGTAACTCCAACGGGTTTGTTGAAATAAAAAACAGGGCCTGTATTACAGGTTAATCATTTCTAATCGCATTAATTGCAGCGGAATCCAGAAAATGAGCCAAACAGTAGCATCACAAACTGAGTACAATTATAAGGTTGTACGCCAATTCGCTATAATGACAGTGATTTGGGGCATCGTTGGCATGGGTGTAGGTGTATTTATCGCGGCGCAACTTGCGTGGCCTGCGTTAAACTTCGACATTCCATGGTTAACTTACTCTCGACTTCGTCCGTTACACACGAACGCAGTAATCTTCGCATTTGGTACAAGTGCACTTTTTGCAACATCTTACTATGTTGTACAACGCACGTGTCAGACGCGTCTATTCTCTGACAAGCTAGCCGCTTTCACTTTCTGGGGCTGGCAGGCAATCATTCTTGCAGCAGCTATCACACTGCCACTGGGTATCACATCTTCTAAAGAATATGCTGAGCTTGAGTGGCCAATCGATATTGCTATTGCTGTTGTTTGGGTTACGTATGCCGTTGTTTTCTTCGGTACGTTGATCAAACGTAAAGTGTCTCATATCTACGTTGCGAACTGGTTCTATGCGGGCTTCATTATCACCGTTGCAGTACTTCACATCGTAAACAGCATGGCTGTGCCTGTGTCCCTCACCAAGTCATACTCTATTTATGCAGGTGCAGTTGATGCAATGGTTCAGTGGTGGTACGGTCACAACGCGGTAGGCTTCCTACTAACCGCAGGCTTCCTGGGTATGATGTACTACTTTGTGCCTAAGCAAGCAGGTCGCCCTGTTTACTCTTACCGTTTATCGGTTGTTCACTTCTGGGCACTGGTTTCTCTATACATCTGGGCTGGTCCTCACCACCTGCACTACACAGCACTGCCTGACTGGACTCAGTCTTTAGGTATGGTGATGTCTGTGATCCTGTTCGTTCCGTCTTGGGGTGGCATGATCAATGGTATCATGACGCTGTCTGGCGCGTGGCACAAACTACGTACTGACCCAGTACTGCGTTTCTTGGTTGTTTCTCTGTCTTTCTACGGTATGTCGACCTTCGAAGGCCCTATGATGGCAATCAAATCTGTAAACGCGCTATCACACTACACTGACTGGACTGTCGGCCATGTACACTCAGGTGCACTGGGTTGGGTAGCAATGATCTCTATCGGTGCCATCTATCACCTGATCCCTGCGCTATTTGGTCACGCGAACATGTATAGTGTAAAACTGGTTAACACCCACTTCTGGTTACACACAGTTGGTGTTGTTCTGTATATCGTTGCAATGTGGATCTCTGGCGTAATGCAAGGTCTGATGTGGCGTGCAGTTAACTCTGACGGTACTTTGATGTACAGCTTCGTACAATCTCTTGAAGCGTCTAAGCCTTTCTACATCATGCGATTCCTGGGCGGTGTATTCATCGTGGTTGGTATGCTGGTAATGGCTTACAACGTTTACCGTACTGTGGTAGCTAAGAGTGGTTCTTTGACCACTGAAGCTAACACGCAAATGGCTTAAGGGGTGTCGAGTATGAGCAATAATAACTCTACAAACAAACATGAAATCGTCGAAAAGAACGTCGGCCTGATGGCTATCCTGACGGTTTTTGCCATCAGTTTTGGTGCACTCGTTGAGATCACACCACTGATGTTCCAAAAAGACACCACCCAGCCAGTTGAAGGCTTACGCCCTCTTACAGCGCTGGAAATGGAAGGTCGTGACATCTATGTCCGTGAAGGTTGTTATAACTGTCACTCACAGATGATCCGCCCATTCCGCGACGAAGTTGAGCGCTATGGCCATTACTCTGTAGCTGGTGAATCTGTTTGGGATCACCCGTTCCAGTGGGGCTCTAAGCGTACAGGTCCAGACCTGGCACGTGTTGGTCAGCGTTATTCAGATGACTGGCATTTTGCTCACCTGATGGATCCTCGCTCTGTAGTACCTGAGTCAAATATGCCTGGCTACCCTTGGCTCAATGAGAATGTATTGGACGGTCAATTAACCGCTAAGAAACTTGAAGTGTTCCGTAACTTTGGTGTGCCATACACCGATGAGGACATTCAGGGTGCTGAGGCAGCAGTAAAGGGCAAAACCGAAATGGAAGCTCTTATCGCCTACCTTCAGCAACTTGGCACACATTTGAAGTAATTTGTTATGGATTACGGCACATACAGAGGCATTTTGACTCTGGTAATTTTAGTACTGTTCATAGTGATTGTTGTGTGGGCATACAGCAAGCGTAGCAAACGTCGTTTTGATGACGCTGCCAATGCCATCTTTGAAGATGAAAAGAAACACAACAACACAATCTCAAACGAGGAAAAGGAGTCTGAAAAATGACTAGCTTTTGGAGTATTTGGGTCATTGTATTGACCTTGGCGTGTCTGGCTCTGATCTTTGGCCTGCTGCTTTGGAACCTGAAAAACTACACAGGTGTTGAAGAAGGCGAAAGTTGTGGTCACGAGTTTGACGGAATCGAAGAACTGAACAATCCACTACCAAAGTGGTGGACTTACATGTTCTTCGCAACATTTATCTGGTCTGTTTACTATCTTGCTGCTTACCCGGGTCTGGGTAACTTTGCAGGCTTTTTGAACTGGACGAGCTCTAACCAGGGCGTGACATCTCTTGAAGAGTCTAAACAAGCAACGGAAGAAGCCAAAGCAAATGGTCACTGGGTTCAACTCGATAAAGAGTTTGAAGCTGCTGACGAGCGTTTCGGCCCTATCTTCAAAGCGTTTGCTGAGCAAGATATCGAGACACTGGCAAAAGATCAAAAAGCACTAGAAATTGGTCAACGCCTGTTCGCTCAGAACTGTGCACAATGTCACGGTTCCGATGCACGTGGCGCAATGGGCTTCCCTAACCTGGCAGACAATGACTGGTTATATGGCGGTACACCTGACAAGATCAAAGAAACACTACTGCAAGGTCGTGTTGCTGCGATGCCAGGTTGGCAAGATGCACTGGGTGATCAGGGCATCAAAGAAATGACTGCTTATGTACTGAGCTTATCTGGTCGTAAGGTAAACCAAAAAGATGCAGCTGCGGGTCAAGCCAAGTTCGCAATGTGTGCGGCCTGTCACGGTATGGACGGTAAAGGCTCTGTTGCCCATAACCTGCCTTTCGGTGCACCTGACCTGACTGACAACATCTGGTTGTATGGTGGTTCTCAACGCGCAGTTGAAGAAACACTACGTCACGGCCGTGCCGGTGTAATGCCAGCGTGGAAAGACATTCTGGGTGAAGACAAAGTACACCTGCTAACAGCTTACGTGTACAGCCTCTCTCAGGAGAAATAATCGAATAGATTATAAGTTTATTTAAGATCAAAAAAGCCTCCAATCGGAGGCTTTTTTTTAGGTATTTACCCCCAAATAAGATAGAATATTGCCACTGAAATTAAGCTGTTGAGTCGTTATGAACCCTACTCCCTGGTATAAGAATTTTTGGCCTTGGTTTTTAATGTTTTTTCCGCTGGTTACCATAATTGCCTGCGTATTTTTGGTGATCTTTGCCGTCGGTAATGGTCCAGACATGGTGGTCGACGACTACTATAAAAAAGGTAAAGCCATTAACCTTGAACTCAGCAAATTCGATAAAGCCAAAGCTTTGTATTTACATGGTGATCTTGATGTCAGTGAAGACAGAGTCAGCTTTACCTTCACTAAAGGTGATCACAGTAAGGTCAATGCCCTGAAAGCCTCTTTTTATCACCGCACAGTCAAAAAATATGATTTTGAGGTCACCCTGCTGGCCAATGCCGCAGGCGAGTTTACCGCGATTCTGGATGAACCGCATCGTGGTGCGTTTACCGTGTTTCTTGAACCTATGGACCAGAGCTGGAAGTTAAAAGAGAAACTTCAGCTGCCCACCGCACAGAAAGTCGCCATTTCTCCAGAATATAAGTAGACACTATGACAACCAGTTGTTTTCATTGTCTGGAGCCCATACCGCCGGGGTTTTCTGCTCACATAGAATTTGAAGGTCAGCCGCAGCCGGTGTGCTGCACTGGCTGTCAGGCGGTCGCCGAAACCATTCTTGCTCAGGGCATGAGCGACTACTACAAATTTCGCACCGACAGTGCAGGCAAGGTAGAAGAACTTGTTCCGGAGCAATTAAAAGAGCTGCTCAGTTACGACAACGCCGATATCCAGCAAGACTTTGTAAGTCAGCAAGGCGAACTGCAAGAGGTGTTACTAAGTGTTGAAGGGATCAGCTGCGCGGCCTGTGCCTGGCTTATCGAAAAACAACTACTTGGACTCAAAGGCATTGCCAGGGTTGATGTCAACACGTCGACACACAGGGCCATGATCCTGTGGCACCCACAACAATGTAAGCTCAGTGATATTATCAAATCACTGCATCAAATTGGCTATAAGGCCTACCCTTTTCAGGCCGATGATGAAGCCGCGCAAAAGCAAACTGTCGCTAAAGCCTATTTACGTCGGCTAGGTGTCGCAGGTCTCATGACCATGCAAGTCATGATGTTTGCGTTTGCCATGTATTTTGGCATGTTTTCCGGCATGGAAGACAATTTCGAACAATACTTCCGCTGGATCAGTTTATTTTTAGCCTCTCCGGTGATCCTGTACTCGGCCATGCCGTTTTTGACCAATGCCATCAAAGGCCTCAGAGCTAAGCAGCTCAATATGGACCTGCCCGTCTCACTCGCCATATTTGGCGCATACGCCGCAAGTTGCTATGCAACAGTGATGTCTGTGGGCGAAGTCTACTTTGAATCGATTTGTATGTTCACCTTCTTGCTCTTGCTCGGTAAATATCTGGAGTTCCGGGCCCGACTAAAAGCCAGTGAATTTACAGCCAACCTGCAAAAACTACTCCCTCTGACCGCACGTAAACTTCTACCTGATGGCGAGCAGAAAATTGTTGCTGCGAAAAGCCTGCAGCTAAGCGATCAGATTATGATCAAGCCCGGTGAAACCATCCCCGCAGATGGCGTGTTGATCTCAGGCTCGACCACGGTTGATGAATCTATGATGACAGGTGAACATCTGCCTGTTAAAAAGTATCAAACCCACCAAGTCTACGCAGGCACCATCAACCACGATGGCGTTATCACCATTGAAATCAACAAAGTCGGGCAAAACACTCTGCTTAATCAAATCATTAAGCTACAACATAATGCCCTGACAAAACGGCCTAAAATCGTCGAAGTCACTGACAAAGTTGCGCAATGGTTTGTGGCCTGTTTATTAATTTTTGCCTCTATCACTGCAATTACCTGGTATCAGATAGATCCACCCCATGCCTTCTGGGTCACCATCTCAGTTTTAGTCGCAACTTGTCCGTGTGCACTGAGCCTGGCCATCCCAACAGCTTTGACATGTGCTGTTGCTACGCTCACCCGAAAAGGGATATTGATCAAAGAAAGTCATGTGCTGGAAACCGTGCCTAAACTCACCAGAATGGCGTTTGACAAAACCGGTACCCTCACTGAAGGACGCTTCTCGATTGAATCCATCAGCGTGCTTGATACAAGCTGGCAGGAATCCGACGTAATGGCGCTGGCCGTCGCGCTTGAACGCTATTCAGAGCATCCGATAGCCAAAGCTTTCACCGAACAAGTGGTGTCACCCAGGAAGCTGAATGATGTGGAAGTCATCACAGGCAGTGGTGTAAAAGCCCGCTTTGGTCAGCAAAAGGTGGCCATAGGTAAGTCTGCCTGGTTTGGCAATCATAGCTCTTTTGCACAAGCAACGCTGTTCGTGGATAACCTGCCTGTCGCAGATTTTTATCTTGCAGACAAAGTCAGAAATAGCGCGCCTGAGATCATCAGCTATGCACAAGGTCAGGGCCTGAGCTGCCATTTACTTAGTGGAGACAGCTCAAATGCGGTCAAAGATTTGGCCTTAGAGCTGGGATTGGATACCTACAAAAATGCCTGCTCCCCGCAAGATAAACAACAGCAGGTTGAATCCTGGTCGGCACAGCAGCATATTGTGGGCATGGTAGGTGATGGAGTCAATGACAGCCCGGTATTCAACAGTGCACACTTGTCTATTGCAATGGAAACCGGCGCTGATATTTCCAAAAATACGGCTGATGTCGTGTTGCTTAACAGCGACCTTAAATCTCTGCAAACACTGCATCAGGTCGCTAAAAAAACCAAGACAGTGATAAAACAGAACCTCACTTTGTCACTCTGTTACAATGGCTCAATATTACCGCTCGCTGCGATGGGACTTGTGCCCCCCTGGGTGGCCGTCATTGGGATGTCTGCGAGCTCGATTCTGGTGATCACTAACTCTTTGAGGTTATTGAAGCTATGAGTATTATCTATATCCTTATTCCCATTGCGATCTTGTTTGTCATTATCGCAATCGGGGTGTTTTTTTGGGCCGTCAAAAGCGAACAGTTCTCTGATCTGAACAAGCAAGGACACAGCATTCTGTTCGAAGACGACAAAGAGCAACACAATAAAAGTAATGACCGAGATAAGCCTGTTTAGCGCCTTTGTGATGGGCTTGGTCGGAAGCGGCCATTGTCTGGTCATGTGTGGTGGTATTGCATCAAGCCTGCAACTAGCTCAAACCAAGCAGTCGCCGTTTGTAACCGCACTGCTCTATAATCTGGGCAGATTAGGCAGTTATATGGTAGCCGGAGCATTGGTTGCCGGGCTCGGAGCCGCATTTGCGAAACAAAGCACCCTATTTGCCAACATCCTGAATGTGCTGAGTGGCGTATTTATGTTGCTGGTTGGTGTCTATGTGATGCGCCTGGCAGCAACGTTAAACTGGCTGGAAAAAGCAGGAAAGTGGTTGCTCTGGCAACGCCTGGTGCAACTTAACAAGTATTTACTCCCTGTCGACAGTAAGACAAAGGCGCTGGCATACGGTGCTCTATGGGGCTGGCTGCCTTGTGGTCTGGTCTATTCGGCACTGACCTGGACTCTTCAGGCATATGGCAGCTTCAGCGGTGCGCTCACGATGGCCGCCTTTGCTCTGGGCACTTTTCCTGCAATGCTCGCGGTAGGACAAACCGCCCAACTGCTCAATACATTTTTGAATCATAAGGCTACACGTATTGCGCTTGGCAATATTTTTATTTGGTATGGCTTTTATCTACTAATCATTGCAACCGACAAACTAGTACATTAATCTAGCAGTGGTAATACTATTAGATGAGCGTCATTAAACTGAGTCAGAGAATGGGAATTTTTTGGCAATCAGTGATCGACGGTTGGTAGTCGCTTAACACCCTTTAGCCGCAACGCCTGCAATAGTAGAAGAATATCTGAATTACAGATATTGAAAAGTTCAAGTATTAAAATATGACCGCATCTAATAGAATGTCATTAACGTGCGTCATAGATAACGGATTTGTTATGGATTTAAGTAATCGTTCAAAAAGTCAATGTACTATCAGCTGCAATAACTGTAGCATCAGCCAATTGTGTCTGCCATTCTCTTTAAACGGCAGCGAAATGGATAAGCTAGATGAAATCATCGAGCGTAAAAAACCCCTCCACAAAGGGGACTTTTTGTTCGAATCCGGGAGCGAGCTCAATGCTATCTTTGCCGTTCGCTCCGGATCATTCAAATCTTATACTATCTCAGAACAGGGCGACGAGCAGATCACCGGGTTTCACCTGGCGGGAGACTTAGTTGGATTTGATGCCATCAATAAAATGCAGCATCAGAGTTTTGCTCAGGCATTAGAAACGTCCATGGTCTGTGAAATCCCATTTGATACTTTAGATGAACTGGCGGGCAAGCTACCTAAACTCAGGCAACAGATCATGCGCCTCATGAGTAGCGAGATCAACTACGATCAGGAGATGCTGCTGTTGCTAAACAAGAAGACAGCCGAAGAGCGTCTTGCGACTTTCATCTTTAATCTGTCTAATCGATTTGGCGAGAGAGGCTTCTCACGTAAAGAGTTCCGTTTTACTATGACCCGCGGTGAAATTGGCAACTATCTGGGCTTGACCGTTGAAACAATCAGCCGATTGCTTAGCCGCTTCCAAAAGGCGGAAATTATCAAAGTAGAGGGTAAATTCATTACTATTCTGGATATTGATGCGCTAGCAAAGACCGCAGCAATTTCTCTTTGATCTAAGGCAATTAACGGCCCACTTTTCCTTTATCCCACGGCGATTTCGATTACACTGTAAACAGAGTTGAAATCGTCCGTGCAAGATTAAGGAGCCCATTATGGAACAAATCAAACGCATTCTCACCGTCATAGATCCGACCAAACAACAACAGAACAGCCTGGATCGTTCTATCAGTCTGGCACAAAAAACGGGTGCAAAAATCACCGCCTTTTTATCCATTTATGACTTTTCTTACGAGATGACCACAATGTTATCGCGAGAAGAACGTGAGGCGATGAGGGAAGCGGTAATCAAAGACCGTGAGGCCTGGATTTCGGAGCTTACCAGCGGCTATCAAAACATTGATATTGAAACCAAAGTAGTCTGGCACAACCGCCCCTACGAGGCCATTATCAAAACCGTGCTTGAACAACAGTTTGATCTTGTGATTAAAGCCACTCATCAGCATGATACGCTCAAATCCGTGATTTTTACTCCTACAGACTGGCATTTGATCAGAAAGTGCCCTGCCCCAGTCTTATTGGTCAAAGATCATGCCTGGCCAGAAAAAGGCGAAATACTTGCAGCAGTCAATGCTGTCAGTGATGATGAACAACATCAGGCGCTGAATAACCGTATCATCAAAGATGCGCAATTTTTATGTGAGCTGGCCAACGCATCCCTGAGTCTGGTCAACACCTATCCGGCAACACCAGTAAACATCGCCATTGAGATCCCTGAGTTTAATCCATCGCAATACAACGAAGCGGTGAAGAAACACCACGAGGAGGAAACCTGGGCACTGGCCGAGCGCTTTGGTCTTAGCAAAGCACAATGTGTTATTAAAGAGGGCTTACCAGAAGACGTAATCCCCCATATTGCGAGTGAGCAGAATGCAGAGTTGGTTGTTATTGGTACCGTTGGTCGAACAGGCCTCAGTGCGGCATTGGTCGGTAACACCGCTGAACATGTCATCGATAGCCTTGACTGTGATGTACTGGCACTCAAACCGGATGGCTATAAAAGCCCGCTCGCACAGTAAATAAACCACTATGATCGGCACGCAGTTGCGTGTCGATCCGCTCTTCCCTGTCCCCGATTGTAATCTCACCACTTATATTGCAGTTTACTGGTCTGACGGTATAATGCGCCCTTATTTATTTTTGCCGTCATTTTGATATAGGGGGGCGAGTGTCTCACTCACAAGAAGCTAAGCAAGCATATAGCCTTAACAAGTTGCAAAAACGCTTAAGAAGGCTGGCCGGTCAGGCTGTAGGCGATTTTAATATGATCGAAGATGGTGACCGCATTATGGTTTGCCTGTCTGGCGGTAAAGACAGTTATACTCTGCTGGATGTGTTGCAACACCTTCAGCGTGTCGCCCCTATCAAGTTCGATGTGTTTGCCATCAACCTGGATCAAAAGCAGCCTGGCTTTCCTGAGCATATCTTACCTGAATATCTGGATACCCTTGGCGTAGAATATAAAATCGTTGAGGAAGACACCTACTCAATCGTCAAAGACAAAATCCCCGAAGGCAAAACAACCTGCTCACTGTGTTCACGCCTGCGTCGCGGTATTCTGTACCGAACTGCAAAAGAAATGGGCGCCACTAAAATTGCCCTGGGACACCACCGTGATGACATGATTGAGACTATGTTTTTAAACATGTTCTATGGCGGTAAATTAAAAGGCATGCCACCTAAGCTAATGAGTGATGATGGCCAGCATATGGTTATCCGACCGCTGGCGTACTGTAAAGAAGCTGACATTGCTCGTTATGCGCAGAGTCAGGCATTCCCTATCATTCCGTGTAACCTTTGCGGCTCACAGGAAAACCTGCAGCGTAAGCATGTTAAAGCCATGCTCAATGAGTGGAATAGCACTCACCCGGGCAGAATTGAGAGCATTTTTACAGCCATGCAAAACGTCGTGCCCTCGCACCTGGCAGATCATGCTTTGTTCGATTTCCGTACTTTGCAAAAAGACGACGTTATTGATGGTGGCGATATTGCACTCGATAAGCCAGAGTTTCCAAGCGTTCCTGCAAACGCAGAGCAAGATGAAGACGAGCAAACCGTTCAGATCCAGGCAATAGAGCTTAGTTAAGTAAACGTTGTTACAGGCCGGATGCGCCAGCGTCCGGTGTCTGCCCTCGCAGAACCCTGCCATTTAGAGTCACAATCAAAAGCGTAAACACTCTTGGAACGGAAACAAAAATAAGAATTTAGTTTCTTTTTTTTAACTTTTCAGATGTCAGAGTTCCCACTAAAGGGATTTTTGTTTACAATATGTGATAATAATCATTTTTAATTGCATTTAGCAAAATAACCTTAAGTCAGGTACCCCATGTCCACCAAACTCCGTTTGCTGATTTCATTCATGCTCGTTGGCTTGCTGCCCGCTGCGTTTATGGCAATCACATCCTTAATGACCGCATCAGATGCATTAGAGCGCCAGGCTTATAACCAGCTGACCTCCATCAAACACATTAAACACCGTCAAATCGACGATTATTTCAAGGCCCGTAAGGCAGATCTGAGCCTGATCGCTGCACAATGGCAGCAAATGGCCAGCACCAAGACTCGCTCAGGCACCGCTGAGCTTGCCCAAGATAATCACGCTCTGTTCAAGCATTTTATCGAGCAAAAAGGGTTTTATGACCTGTTTATCATCGAGACTAACGGTTTTATTAGCTATACCGTCGCTAAAGAGAGTGACTATCAGACCAACCTGAGAACCGGGCCTTATCGCGATTCAGGACTTGCTCAGCTATTTCGCAACGCACTCAATGGTCGCCAGTTTTCCATCACAGATTACCAACAATACGCTCCGAGTAATAACGAGCCCGCAGCATTTATCGGTGTGCCGGTTCAGGTTGACGGGCAAATTCACTCCGTTATTGCGTTACAAATCGCCATAGATACGATTAACGACATCATGCAACAACGTGATGGTATGGGCAAAACAGGCGAATCCTATCTGGTAGGCTCAGATTTAAGAATGCGTTCCGACTCCTATCTGGATCCTACTGCGCATAGTGTAACAGCCAGTTTTGCCGGCTCGGTAGCGCGTAATGGCGTTGATACCTATGCAGTCAGGCGCGGCCTGCAAGGCTTTTCTGAGACAGAGCTGATTATTGATTACAATGGTAACCCCGTTTTGTCGGCCTATATGCCATTTCAATTTGCCGACCTGAACTGGGTGTTACTCAGTGAGATTGACAAAGCTGAGGCATTTGCGCCAATTTATCAATTGTATTGGTTTATTGCCCTAATTGGTGCTATTGCAATTATCGCAATCAGCGTAGCAACCTGGTTGATCGCAAGCTCGGTACTACGCCCACTCGGTGGAGAGCCCAGCACAATGCGCGACATCAGTGAGCGTATTGCTTCAGGTGATTTGCGCCAGGATTTTAGCCAGGATACCAATGTGACCGGCGTGTACGGCGCTATGAGGCAAATGACCAGCTATCTCACCGGCGTGATCGGGACTATCAGTGAAACAACTTCTCAGCTTGCCGTTACGGCCAGCCAGACCAGTGCCGCCAGTGAGCAGGCCAACACCAGCTTGCAGGAGCAACATGCAAACATTGAGCAAGTCGCCCTTGCCATAGCCGCCACAGCTCAGTCAGTCGAAAGTGTCGCGAATAGCGCCAATCAGGTTGCAGCGCTCAGCGTCGACACACAAGACAGTACTCAGGCTGCGAGCCAGACATTGGCGGAATGCGTTTCTAAAATGACAACTCTCGATCAGGTGATCAGCGACTCTGAGCAAGCGATCAAAGAGGTAGAATCAGGTGCTCAGAACATAGGTAAAGTCATTGAGGTGATCCAGGCTATCACCGAGCAGACCAACCTGCTGGCGCTCAATGCCGCCATAGAGGCAGCCAGAGCTGGCGAGCATGGCCGTGGTTTTGCCGTCGTTGCAGACGAAGTACGCCAGCTTGCCTACAAAACTCAACAGTCTACCGGTGACATAGAAACCATGATCCAGGAGCTACAAAGTGCGACCGCACAAGCGGTTGATAAAATGCATCAGTCTGCCGAAGTTGCTCAAGCATCCATCTCAGCAACCAATGAGAGTGCTGCCAGCCTGCAAACCAGCTTCGCACAAATTCAGGAAATTTCGGCAAGTGCAAAACGTATCGCTCAGGAAGCACAACAGCAGACCTCAACCACTGAAGAGATCAGTTACAATATTGACGCTATTAAACAAGCCGCACTGGATAACGCGGCAGGCGCAGATCAGGTGGCCAGTGCCAGCCTGGATTTGGATAAACAGTCAAGAAAGCTCAAGCAAATCACCGCAAGCTTTAAGTTGCCATAAACATCTCAATGCGCTCGTAAAGTAAGACAAACCTCCTGGTTTGTCTTACTTTTACAGCCCTACCTGGTGTGGCGTTTAAGCCCATAGGTAAGCGCAGTCGCAAGCATGAGTAAAACACTTGATATCAGTAAGCAGCTAACTAGCCCGCCATACTGATAGGCCAGGCCCGATAATATGGTTCCCGCAAGGCGACCCATCGCATTCGCCATATAATAGAAGCCAACATCCATTGACACCCCATCTTCATCAGCAAAATGCACAATCAAAAAGCTGTGCAAAGAAGAGTTCACTGCGAACACGGCACCAAATATCAGTAAACCCGCGACAATCGACACTTGTACATACCACTGGGACCACAATGCCAGGGCAATAAGTGCAGGCATCAGAGTCAGCAGAGCCACCCAGATAAAAGCTTGTTGCGTGTTTGAGCGCTTATTACCAAGCAGCTTAGGGGCATTGGCCTGAACCAGCCCATAAGCTATGACCCAGCTTGCCATAAAACCGCCAACCCACCAGTGATCCCAGCCAAATACACTGGCCAGATAGACCGGCAAAGCCACTACAAACCAGACATCACGGGAAGCAAATAAAAATAACCGCGCGGCGGATAACCAGTTTACCTGCTTACTGGTCGAAAACATTTCTGAGAACTTAGGCTTGTGCTTTTTCTTACCCAGGTCTTGCTTGAGTAATAGTAAACTGAGTACCCAAGTTACCAGCAGCATAGTGCTCATAAACCACAGCGCGCCCTGAAAGCCTAGCTGTGTCAGGAGCAGGCCGCCCATGAAGAATCCCACACCCTTTAGCGCATTTTTCGACCCTGTGAGAATAGCAACCCACTTAAACAGTACACCATCCTGATCTTTAGGCACCAGCAGCTTAATGGCGCTCTTGGCACTCATTTTATTCAAGTCTTTGGCAATACCGGATAGCGCCTGAGCCACCATCACATACGCGACGCTAAGCCACTGCGGGTCCACAACCAGCATAAGGAGGGCCACAATTTGCAGGAACAAGCCCACATTCATGGTCTTGTTCAGGCCCATTCTGGCACCCAGCCAGCCACCAACCAAATTAGTCACGACCCCAAACACTTCGTAAAGTAAAAATAACGAGGCGATTGCGATAGGACTGTACCCCAGCTGATGGAAATACAACACCACCAGCATACGTAATGCCCCATCGGTCAGGGTAAACGACCAATAATTGCCAGTTATAACCAGATACTGCTTAATGGGCGCAGAAAGCTGCTGTAACACGCTTACCCCCAGCGCAGTGCAATGACATGGCGAACCAGATCTGCGGTACGGTTGGCGTAACCCCATTCATTGTCATACCACACATAAAGTTTAACCTGAGTACCATTTACAACCATGGTAGACAGTGCATCTACAATGGCACTGCGAGGATCTGTTTTATAGTCGACAGACACCAGAGGGCGCGTTTCATAGCCCAAAATACCTGCAAGCTCCCCTTGTGCAGCCTGCTCCATCCAGCCATTGATTTCTTCCACTGTAGTTTCACGATTGACTTCAAACACACAGTCTGTGATTGATGCATTAGTCAGTGGCACTCGAACGGCATGACCATTCAGCTTGCCTTTCAACTCAGGGAAAATATGGGTAATTGCTGTTGCCGACCCTGTTGTTGTCGGTATTAAACTGCTGCCGCAGGCGCGCGCTCTGCGCAAGTCCTTATGTGGCGCATCGATAATTGTCTGGGTGTTTGTGATGTCGTGGATGGTTGTCATTGAGCCGTGTTTAATGCCGATGTTGTCCTGCAGAACTTTAACTACAGGCGCAAGACAGTTAGTCGTGCATGAGGCCGCTGTGACAATTGGGTGAGAGTCAGCATCAAATAGCTGATGGTTAACGCCCATCACGACATTCAGAACCCCCTCTTCTTTCACAGGCGCAGTTACAACCACCTGCTTTACACCCTGAGAAAAATAGCCAGCCAGCTTTTCTTTGCTTTTCAATTTACCACTGGCTTCAATCACTAAATCACAGTCTGACCAGTCAATTTTTTCCAGCTGAGTTTGCTGCTCCACCGCGATGCGTTTATCTGCAATCACCATGGTTTTCTCATCGCTGGCCTCGGCTTCCCACTCCCATTTGCCATGCACTGAATCAAAAGTCATCAAGTGAGCCAGTGTGTACGCATCGCCGCCTGGGTCATTGATTTTAACAATTTCAATGCCTGTAGTTTGCCATAGTGCTCGCATGGTGAGCCTGCCCATGCGTCCGAATCCATTGATACCTACTTTAATAGTCATGTGAATTACCTTTTTTAATAAAGCTGACCTCTTCTAAGCCCCCTCAGAAGAAACCTCAGATCCCATACTTCTAAATATGCGAATTATATTATATATGTTTTTTCATATATTCAAGACAAATAGGCTAGTACATCCTCGCAACAAAGAATATAGCCTGTAGAGATGAGTCTATCCCCGTGTGATGTCAATTAGTGATAAACTAGTCACATAAAGTGCAAGAGATAATGACTTTGGACAATAAAACTTATATTCCCGATGAATTTATTGATGATGTCGCCAGCTACATACCTGCGCATCTGACTATGGACGATTTCATCGCCAGCTGCCGCAAGGGCTTAAGACGTGCGATTCGTTTCAATACGCTGAAAATGTCACAACAAGAATTTGAACATCAGGCAGCACAACTGCATTGGCAAATTGAGCCTATCCCCTGGTGTGAACACGGCTACTGGCTGACCCGCCCTGATGAAGAAGAAAAGAACCTGCCTATCGGCAATACAGCGCTGCACCTTAGCGGCTGTATTTATGTTCAGGAGGCAAGCTCCATGCTACCTCCTATGGCACTGGCCACATCGCTGACACCCGGAGACACTGTACTGGATATGGCGGCAGCGCCAGGGTCAAAAACATCCCAGCTGGCCGCTTTAATGGATAACCAGGGAATACTGATCGCAAATGAGCTTTCCTCATCCCGACTGAAAACACTGGCTGCTACCCTCAAACGTATGGGCGTTGCAAACTGTGCACTGTCGCATTTTGATGGTCAGGTGTTTGGTGATTACATGTATGAAAGTTTTGACCATATCTTACTCGATGCGCCTTGCTCTGGAGAAGGCACGGTCCGTAAAGACCCTGACGCACTTAAAAACTGGTCGCTGGCATCCAATCAGGAGATTGCGGAGGTACAAAAAACACTAATTCGCAGCGCTTTTATGGCACTTAAGCCTGGTGGAACCTTGGTGTATTCGACCTGTACCCTGACCCCATTGGAAAACCAGCAGGTCTGTGATCATCTGCTCGACACCTTCGCAGGCGATGTCGAGATCATATCACTCCATGACCTGTTCCCCGAGGCCAATAAAGCAGCGACTGAGCAAGGTTATCTGCATGTGTGGCCTCAAATCTACGACAGTGAAGGCTTTTTCATCGCCAAATTCAAAAAAACAGCCAGTGCTGTAAACCCACAACAGAAGAAAAAGAAAGGACAATTCCCTTTCTCGCCCTGCGCCAAGAAAGACTTACAAGTATTTGAGAGCAGTATCAAACAACAGTTTGGGATCAAAGCCCTGCCGGGGCAACTGATGAGCCGGGATAAAGAGCTATGGTTGTTTCCACAATGCATGGAAACGTTACAGGAAAAGATAAAGTACTCTCGTATTGGCATCAAAGTCGCCACGACTCACAAAAATGGCGTAAAACTGGAGCATGAGTTCGCTACGTGCCTGGGCCACCTGGCAACCAACAACACTTTCGCACTGAATGCCAGTCAGGCAAAGGCTTACTTTCAGGGACAGGATATTCGTCTTGACGCTGTGGGTCCTGCCCAAGGTGAGGTGGTACTTACGCTATGTGGTGCACCTGTCGGGCTTGGCAAATGGCAGAAGGCTAAAATCAAGAACAAGCTTCCGCGGGATTTAGTCCTAAATGGCCAGTTGATAACTTGGGTATAACCTGAACAAAAGGTTTTGATAATTTTAAGACGATTCGTTCATATGAAATTAATGCATTGTTTTTATTGAAATAATTAATATTTCAAATGTTTGTAAATTTTATGAAGCCTTAGCTACACTTAAATGACTTTCTACTTCTCCCTTGTAATTAGAAGGTGTTTTTAAGTTAGCGCACGGCTCCGAATTTGAGCCTTTCCCTAAGCCCGATTCACACAGAGTCGGGCGTTTTTTTATCTGTACGATTGTACAAAAATGACTGTTCGTTACACTCGGAATTGCGTCTACCACAACAAGCTCTAACACCAGCTGCTTTTTATCTCAATATCCACCCAATGAACTCGGTGCTGACACTAAGCTCAACCTGCTTTTCATCTGTCACAATCAGAACCACGAAGAATAGTATTGCGTCTTTGCTTAATATCATTATATGATTTATATACGAAACATATACACAATAATTAACCATGGGTATCGTTAAAATTTCAGACGAAATACACGAAGAGCTGCGACAGGCAAGTCAGGTTATGTCCCGCTCTATCAATGCACAAGCAGAGTTCTGGATCAAAATGGGTCGGCTGGCAGAACTGAATCCCGACAAGACCTTTGCACAAATAATCAAACAGCAGCTTAATCACGCAAGGAGTGACACCATTGACTCAGGTCACGATCAAAAATAAGGCAGCGATCGCGCAAATGCGCGAATCCGGTGCGCTGTTAGCACAAGTATTTAAAGCCCTGGATGAGCAAGTAAAACCCGGCGTGACAACGTTACAACTGGATGAGTTTGTTGAACATTATATAGTGGACGTATTGGGAGCTATACCTGCAAGCAAAGGGCAATATGGCTACCCCTACTCCATCAACACATCGGTGAATGAAGTCGTCTGCCATGGTATGCCCAGTGCACGTCACATCATAAGCGAACAGGACATTCTGAACGTAGACATCACTCTCAAGCACCAAGGTTATATCGCTGACTCCAGTAAAATGTATGTGATGCCGAACGCCAGTGACGCGGCCCGGGCGTTGGTGAACGACACCGTCACCGCACTTTGGCGCGGGATCAATCAGGTGAAACCCGGTGCTACCCTAGGCGATATTGGCTATGCGATTGGGGACTTCGCCCGGCTTAAGGGCTTGAGTGTCGTGCGGGAATATTGCGGCCACGGAATTGGTACTGAGATGCATGAGGCGCCAGAGGTGTTGCATTTCGGACGACCGGGCACTGGGATGAAGCTTGTTCCAGGCATGACATTCACCATTGAACCTATGCTCAATCAGGGAAGTCACAAAGTTAAGACACTCAAAGATGGCTGGACCGTAGTGACACGAGATCGCGCATTGTCGGCTCAGGCAGAACACACTATTCTGGTGACGCCCGGCGGATGCGATGTTCTGACCCTCAGAGAAGAGGAAAATGCAGCGGATTTGTTAGCCAATATCAGTCAATCCAATTAAACCTCAGCCCAGAGGTCATTGAGTGCAGGCCATTACAAATGAAGAACTTGCTGATTTTGGTCCAAGAAGGGAGCATCTATTGCAATTAGCTAGAGAGCTAGTCTCTAGTGTGTATTATCTGCTCATGCTGATTGGTGCTAAGTACACTGCTCAAGCTCAGTAATAAGCCACATAGCATGCGCGTTATCCGTACCACAGACATCTTCGCAGGGCATGAAGTCACCACATACTTTGGGCCGACGCGGATCGCCAAATAATTTACACAAGTTGTTATCATTTAGTTGTACACAGCGCTCTCCCGCAGGTTTGCCCTGCGGCATCCCTGGGATTGGCGAACTGATACTTGGTGCAATACAACAGGCTCCACAGCCTAAACGACACTCCATCTGACCCTTCACAATTTAGTTTTGGTGAATAATAAAGCGCATCATTATACGACAACTCATCAACTAAAACACTAAGGTCATTATCTTGCCAGACGTAAGCAAGCTGACATCCTTGCAATGCCTTGTTACACAATTTGAAATGTTTAAAACACCCAGACACATCTGTTCGCGTATCCTTAATCAGGTTAGAGAAATCGATTCAACCGTTATTGATGGAAGGAATAACTCGTGGCTAGTAAAAAACAAATCCTATTACCCGTTGCGGTGCTCGTGGGTGGCTTGGCTACCGCTTTTGCATTTTCAGCAATGAAGCAACCGCCCGAAGAAAAACCCGAAAAAGTCATTCATCCATTGGTTGAAGTCCAGCCAATTGATATGGCTCCCATGCAATTGATGGTGGACTCATACGGGCTCGTTGCTCCTAAATACAGTACCGAGCTGGTCGCTCAGGTCAGTGGGCAGCTTATTGCACTGTCAGACAAATTCGTCAAAGGCGGCTTTGTGCAACAAGGAGAAACCCTGGCTCGCATTGACCCCAATGACTATGAGGCTGCGCTGATAGAGGCCGAGGCCAGTCTGGCTCAGGCGCATTCTGCGCTGGAAATCGAACAGGCTCAGGCACATGTTGCAAAAACAGAGTGGCAACGTATTAAAGACAATGCGCAATCTACGATCCCTTCTGAGCTTTATTTGCGTAAACCACAGCTGGCAGAAAAACTGGCACGTTTCAAAGCAGCTCAGGCCAGTGTTAAACGAGCAAAACGTAACCTTGAGCGCACCTATATCAAAGCCCCTTATGACGCAATTATTACCAGCCGTTCTTTAAGTCTGGGTAGTGTTGTCAACCCAGGTAGTACCTTGGGTGTCCTGAATGCAACATCAGTGGCAGAAATCCGTTTGCCCGTTGCAGACCATGAACTTAGGTACCTGAATAACAATGGCATTGATGCTGCGGTAACTTTATCTGCAAAAGTGGCTGGGCAACCCGTTTCCTGGCAAGGAAAAATCGTACGTAGCGAAGGCGTTGTTGATAACAAAAGCCGGATGACTTATCTGGTTGCTCAGGTGAATGCGCCTTATCAGGATCAGGCACAGCCGCTGCGCTTTGGCACTTACCTGACAGCGCAAATTCAGGGGATCTCCGTGGCTAATGCAATGCGTATTCCACGTCATCTGATCCACGAAGGGAAAGTTGCGCTGCTCGACAACAACCAGCAGCTTACCTTTAAGCCCATTTCTGTTATCCGCGAAGTCGACGGATATGCGATAGCAACTGAGGGCCTGACTGACGGTCAGCAATTGATCACATCCGCACTGGAATACCCTTCAGAGGGAATGCAGCTGCGTCTTGACTCATCGCCTGTCATTGCACCAGATACACAACTGGCACTGAAGGAGGAGTAACCTATGGAAGGCTCTCGCGAAAAAGGCTTAATTGCCTGGTTTGCTCGCAACCCAGTTGCAGCCAACCTGTTGATGATTTTTATTCTGGTGGGTGGCTTACTCAGCGCCTTTACTATCCGCAAGCAAATGTTTCCCCAGTTTGAGAATAACTGGTTGAGTGTGCAGGCAGTCTACCCAGGGGCTGCGCCACAGGAAGTGGAAGAAGGGATCACCATCAAAGTAGAGGAATCCATGGAAGGGCTGGAAGGCATCAAGCGCCTGATCACCTATTCCAACCGCGGATTCTCACAAACCTGGATCGAAGTCGAAGAAAAGTATGATCCACAGGAAGTGCTGGATGAAGTAAAAATGCAGGTTGACTCCATTTCGACCTTTCCGGCCGGGATGGAACGACCTATCGTTCGACGTGATAAGTTTGAGCAGGAAGTGATGTGGCTGTCACTCAATGGTGAGATGAATTTCCACCAGCTAAAACAACTGGGGAACGAAATACACGATGAGATGCTTGCCCTGCCGGGCGTAAACCTGGTCGACTTTAATGGCGGCCTGAACTACGAGATCAGTATCGAAATCAGTCCAGATCGCCTGCGTGAGTATGGCCTGACATTCAGAGATATTTCTGAAGCTGTTAAAAACTTTTCAGCAAACATGTCCGCCGGACAGATCCGCTCTGACAATGGTTATATTTCTATGCGGGTTGAAAATCAGGCCTACCGTGGGCATGAGTTTGAACAGCTCCCTTTACTGACACTTGCAGATGGCGCACAAATTAAATTAGGCGATGTTGCGAAAGTCACCGACGGCTTTGAGGAAGGCCTGCTTTACTCTCGCTATAACGGCAGAAATTCACTGGTATTCGAGGTTCGGGCGTCAAAAGATCAAGATATCACCAAAGTCGCTCAGGTCATGAAAACTTACCTGGCTGATAAAGCAACCCAACTACCCCAGGGCGTTGAGTTGGAGCCCTTTATTGATTTGACTTACTATCTCGAAGGCCGCCTCAACATGATGATAGAAAACATGATGTGGGGTGGTATTCTGGTGATGCTAATGTTGGCTTTGTTCTTACGTGTCCGCTTAGCTTTCTGGGTCATGATGGGCCTGCCTGTATCATTTTTGGGGGCGTTCTTGTTTATGCCAATGGGCATGCTGGACGTCACAATTAACCTTGCCTCTCTATTTGCCTTTATTCTGGTGCTTGGCATCGTCGTTGATGACGCGATTGTTGTCGGGGAGTCCGCTCATGCCGAGATTGAGAAACACGGCCACAGTCTGGACAATGTGGTTCGGGGTGTGAAGCGTGTAGCAATCCCAGCCACATTTGGCGTACTGACCACGGTCGCGGCATTTTTACCTCAGACTTTTGCAACGGGCCCGGCGGCTGCATTTTCAAAGGCCATCGGCGGCGTCATCATTTTATGCCTGCTGTTCTCTTTGGTTGAGTCTAAACTAATCCTGCCAGCACACCTTGCAGCCATGAAGGACCGCCCCGACAATCCGAAAAACCCTTTACATCGCGCCAGAGCACTCATAGATGGTGCATTGAAAAACTTCATTGAAAATCTCTATCGCCCGTTTATAGAAAAATGTATTCATTACCGATACACAGTGATTGTGGCATTTTTGTCTATCATCATTGTGAGTGGTGGTATGTTTGCAGGCGGTCTGGTTAAGTTCGTTGCGAACCCGAAAATCCCCCATGACTTCCCTCGCATCACAATTGATATGAACCTGTCATCTTCCGAGTCAGCAACACTGGCTACAGCTAAAAAAGTTGAGCAGGTAATTCTGGATGTTGAGAAACAGCTTGAGGCTGAATATGGCACTAAGATGATCAAAGATCTGTCTGTGAACCTGCGCGGGCGTACTACGGCATCTATCATGGCTATTCTGGTTGAACCCCACAAACGCCCAATCGATACCTTTGCGCTCAGTGCTTTATGGCGTGAAAACATGCCTCCCCTGCCAGGTGTGAAGTCGCTAAACATTCAGGACAGCATTATGAATGGCGGACGGGATGACGGTGATATCAGCTTCCGCCTGGAGGGTAAAGATAAAGAAACTTTACAGGAAGTAGCGGGCAAACTTAAAGAGAAACTACGTACGATTGCAGGGGTTGGTGATGTCAATGACTCGATGCAATCGAGCACCGAAGAAGTACAGCTCGAGCTTAAACCACTGGCCTACAGCATGGGACTGACACTGGCTGATGTTGCCTCTCAGGTAAACTTCAGTTACTACGGTCTGGAAGCACAGCGTATACTGCGCCGTGGTGAAGAAATCAAAGTGATGATCCGCTACCCGCAAGAACAGCGTAACACAATCAGCGATATTCAGGCGGTCAGGATCATTACGCCAAGTGGCGCAGAAGTGCCGCTTGGAGAAATCGCCGATATCCACCTGGTCGAAGGGGTTAACCGGATACGTCGTGAAAATGCTAAACGTACCATCAATGTCTGGGCGTCCGTTGACACAGATCAGGCTGAACCATTCAAAATAGCTGAAGAGATCCGTGATGAATACCTGCCATCACTACTTCAGAACTACCCGGGTGTCAGCAGCAGTGTTGCAGGCCGTATTCAGGAAGAAATGGACAGTGTAGCCGAGCAAATTCGTGATTTTGCTTTATCATTAATGATTATTTTTGCACTACTGGCTATCCCCTTACGTTCTTACTCTCAGCCGATACTGATCATGTCTGTGATCCCATTCGGTGTTGTTGGCGCGGTATTTGGCCATATGGTACTGGGCATGACCATGAGTAGCCTGTCGTTCTTCGGCATCATCGCTGTCGCAGGTGTGGTCGTCAATGACTCACTGGTGATGGTTGATTTTGTGAATAAGGCTCGTGAGCAAGGTATGAGCATTAAAGAAGCTGTAGTTGAGGCTGGCTGCAGACGTTTCAGAGCAATTTTACTGACGTCACTGACCACCTTTATAGGCCTGGTCCCAATTCTTCTGGAAACCAGTCTGCAGGCACAAATTGTTATACCTATGGCTGTTTCTTTAGCTTTTGGCGTGTTGTTCGCAACGGTGATTACGTTAATTCTGATCCCCTGCCAATACGTCGCGCTGGAAGATCTTAAGCGCCTGATGAAACGCTTCAAAAAGCAGCCCACAAACACGGAAGCGTTGCAGCAAAACTAACAATCACAATTCATAGTTCTACCCAACCAACTAAGCCCGGTATTGCACTGGGCTTTTATTTTCACGTCAGTTGACAGCAAATTCGTTTAAATTTGTCGATTAGAATATAAACACAAATTAACAAATTAACGTTTCTAAAATTGCACCGTTCTCGCTTAGACTTATCTGCGACATAAAAACGCAATATAAAGGAATGAATAATGCGAAACTACCTACTGCTCTCTACATTTGGGATCCTTGCAGCCTGTGGCGGCTCATCTGGCAGCGAAAAAACCCCGACTTCAGACCGTGCACAAACAAGCGTCAATCAAGCCCCCTCAATCAGCCTACAAGGCAACACGCTTATTAATGCCGGTGACACATTGTCTCTCACCACCTCAGTATCGGACCCAGAAAACGATACAGTCACTGGGGAGTGGACAAGCTCACTACCAGGTGTGAAGTTCGTCGCAGCAAGCAATACCTTACATCATGTCATCTTCCCGGATGTTAATGAACAAACGGAGGTCACATTGACCTATACCGTGACAGACAGTCACGAAAACCGAGTCAGTAAAACCTGGCAAGTCACTGTAATGCCCAACTCTACAGCTGGATACATAGAACTTGCCGACACCCTGACACTTTACAGTGGAGGCCATGCCACCATCACTGCCAACTTTGCTATGTCATCAGATATAGAGAAAATTGAGTGGCGGACAAACGGCATTGAGTTGGCTAACCAGAGTACCAGTTCTAACCATGACACGCGCGCGGGCAGCAGTACATTTAGTATTGATTTACCTGATGTATCACAGGTTCAGCAGTTTGACATCGAATTTGAAATCACAACCTCAGACAAAGTACTCAGTAAAACCATTAAAGTGACCTTATCATCGAGTACTGAACCCGCTTTGAGTGTTTCTCTGCCTGAGCAGTTTAGCGTCAAAGAAAGAAGCTCACTCACCATTAAGCCGGATATTGCCAATAGCGATGAAATCATCGCTTATGAGTGGCAATGGCAAGGAACCCCTCAGCCTTCTCAGCACACTCAGGGCCAGCTTTACTATACATTCAAAGCACCTGAAGTGAACGAAAGCCAAACGTTTAAACTTCTGCTCACAGTGACCATGAAAGGTAATATCAAAAAAACCGCTGAGACAGCTGTAACAGTGCAAAATGTTACGGATCTGAATGGCATTGAACTTACCATGGATCGCTTGTCAGCTGTGCCCGGGCAGACAATCACTGTGACCTCTAGCTTAACCAATTTTGATGATGTAGATAGCGTTTCCTGGAATATTCACGACTTTAGTGACGATTTACTACAAAAATCCAATAATAAACTGATTATTACCATACCTGATGAAAGCACCTTCCAAACATCTAAACAAATAGAATATACAGTAACGCTTAAAGATGGTTCAGAAAAAACAGCATTTGCCGAATTCGGCTACATCAGCAGTTCAGCAGCCAAAAGCCTCTTGCAGATTAAAGATCCCGACCCATTTTCACTTTACCCAGATCTGAGCGCCACATTAGTTCTGGAATTTAGCGGCCCCATTGATGTCGATGAAGTAACAGTCACAAGTAATGACAACGACCCTTATGAAAGTCTTGAATGGTCTCTTGATGGCCAGTATTTGACACTAAAGTTGCGCAAAAAAACAATCACCCGAAAAGGGCTGACTTCAATTCGTATCACAGCCAAAGCTGGTGACGTTGTGCGTGAAAGTTTCATCATGGGAACGACTCACAGCGCATTGGTGGCCCCCTATGGCGGTGTAGATGAAACCTACGTACTGGGAAGTGAGGCACAGGTCTTTGGTCAGGTATTTCACCTTAATGACAAGACTGACATGCCAAGTCACTGGCAAATCAGGAGCTACGAAGATAGCGTGACACTTAAGCAAGTTTCAGACACCAGCACCATCGTAAAATACGGTGGTGACACAAGTGGCAATGTGACATTGGAGTTTCACGCAACAGATGAGTACGACAATTCATCACAAAGCGAAGTCAGATTGAAGTTTGACAATACATTCTTGGTCCAGGGTGATACCTATTACTGTAAAATTTCAGACAGTAAACTGGAATACTGTCGGGAGAGAAGATCCACTCGGAACCTCCATCTGGTCGCCCCGGCAGAACTCAAGCAAGTAATTACGCGGGGAGATTATGCCTGCTTACTTGGCAACTATGGAGCGATTGTATGTAATGCCAAAGGCGATAATCCAGTAAAATACGTACCGGCTCAATTGCTTGCCACAAAGCTCAATGCCGTTGATGCCAGCAACGTGTGTGCTCAGTTAAGTGATGCCAGCTGGCGTTGCTGGGGAAGTCGGGGCACTGAACTCACTGAGTTACTGGCTGCACACGCTATCGTTCACAAAGTTCTGGCAAACGACACACATACCTGCCTGGCAAGCAATCAGGACATCGCATGCTATGACGGCGAGACTCAGACCAGGCTAATTGAAGATGCATTCCCACGCGATTTAACTTTATTTAGCCGTGAAGTCTGCTACCGAACAGACGTCAATATTCTCAATTGCGACATTGAGTAAGTTATCTTTCAAACAGTTGCGGTAAAATACCGCAACTGTTTATCACCAGTCTCTGATCTGTTGCGATTCCCTCTCATACACGCTGTATTTTGCCGACCAATACTTTACAAAAGTCCGATTAGAAGACAAACTAAAGTCATAATCACCTTAATCACTACTAATATGAAATTACTACTTACTTTTTCAACTGTAATCCTATTGATGTTGTCCGGCTGTGGTGATGATGATGCGGCGCGTGGAGATAAAAATACCCCGGGATATGCAGCTACGGTTTTTTTTGACGCACTGTACAATAAGAAAGACATGGAACTGGCGCTAAGTCGCTCCACCCCTCGTATGGGCAGGATTATGCGCTCATACGGCACGCCATCTCAGTTTGCCAGGAATCTGGTAAACATGCAGTACGATCAGGTGACCATAGAGGTGGATATGACCAACCAGAGCCTGCGAGAACAGTATGGTAATGAAGCCAGGATCAACCTGATTTTCACCGGCATGTTACATGGAGAGCAGGTTGACGACATGCGCAGCGTTCAACTTATCAGGCGCAAGGGCGAGTGGTACGTTGATAAAATTAATGCAGACCCTTTTGCCCGTTAACTCACTACTTCAACTTAATTTCGCTATCAAGTGGTAACAGTTTCATTTGTGTGAGTCCAACAAAGGTGGCCCACACAAAAAAATTCAGTAATGACATAGTCTGGTTACCACGCAGCTAACTGCATCAGACGTTTTCATCCACACTCAAAGCCTTGCGACTCAATCGAAACCAATCGACCAGTAATTCGCGTTCTTCTTCATCGAGAACACACTCAGCGACTGCCATCGCAAGTTGTTCATCGGTACTTAAAGCCAGCAAATTTGTTTGATGAGCTTTCTGCCAACGTTCAAACTTGTGTAACCCTTGCTCACATTTTGGAAACAGCTTAAACGCCTGCTCTAGTGCATCCAGCCCGGCATGTCCAGAGGTACTGCACAAACTGCTAACGCGAGCAAGAGTCAGTTTATTGCGATACAAGCTGTCACACAACTCAATCACGAGCTTATCCGAAGGCCCCGAAAAACCACTACCAAAAGGCATAAACCACCTTCTTGCAATTGTTTTAAGTCCGTCTGGTGCAAAGTTGCCGACAAAGCCCTTATAGGCCTGCTCAAACGCACTCAGGTGATAGCGCATCGCGTAATGCAACAGAGGTAAATCGCTACACTGTCGACCATCATCCTCAAACTTTTTCAGTGCACAAGAACCCAGGTAGAGGTGACTTAGCATATCCCCTAATCGGGCTGAACGCATTTCTTGTAGTTTTAACTTGCCGCCGAGTACAAGCATCGCAAGATCACTGTGAATCGCTAAGATTTGGCTATACCAGGTTAAAGTCTTATAGTACGTCGCAACCTCGCCGCCAACGGGTGACGTTGCAAAGAAACCTAAGGTCAGCCCATTAAAAGACGCTTTAAGAAATGTCTTACAACTGTGTGCCAGATGATCTGTCAAAACTTTATCGAACTGCTGCAACGCTATTTCCGCATCTTGTTCTTGTACTGCCGCCATTTCTTTCAACACATAAGGGTGGCAACGGGTCGCCCCCTGACCAAAAATCATCAGGTTACGCGTCAAGATATTTGCCCCTTCAACCGTAATGCTAATTGGCATACCCTGATAATGCAGAGCCAGATAGTTTAGAGGGCCTCTTTGAATCGCCTTGCCGCCATGTAAGTCCATTGCATCATTGACACTTATCCGTGCCATTTCAGTAAGGTGGTACTTAGCAATTGCCGTAATGACCGCCGGGCTCTTATTCAAATCAATCGCCAAAGCAGTATTTTGCCGCGTCGCTTCTATGCTGTAACTCAGCCCGGCAATTCGGGCTAAGACTGACTGAACTCCTTCAAATCGACATAAAGGTTGTTTGAACTGTCGCCTTACACTGCAATACGCCGTCGTTGCTCTGGCGCTCAGTTGTGCTGTACCGGCACTCAACGCAGGTAAAGAGATACCCCGCCCTGCACTCAGACAAGCCACCAACATACGCCACCCTTTTCCTATGCCCTCTTGCTCACCGATGACCCAGTCTAGCGGAATAAACACCCCCTGCCCCTCAGTCGTGCCGTTCATGAACGCCAGACCCATAGGATCATGCCTGGGGCCAACCTTAACACCTTCATGATCAGTCGGTATCAGAGCACAGGTAATACCTAATTCACTTTGTTCAGACAGCAATTGGTCGGGATCGTATACTTTAAAAGCCAGTCCCAATACGGTCGCCACGGGTGCTAACGTAATATAACGCTTCTGCCAACTTACCTTGAGACCTAAGGTCATTTCGCCATTGAATTCTTGCTTACACACAACAGCAAAATCCGTGATCCCCCCAGCATCGGATCCCGCCTCCAGCGACGTGAGTGCAAAGCAAGGCAAGGCGGAGCCATCGGCAAGCCTGGGCAACCAACTCTGCTGTTGCTGCGTTGTACCGAAATGAAGTAGCAGCTCAGCAGGCCCAAGGCTGTTGGGCACCATCACTGTCACTGCCGCCGATAAACTTCGGGTCGCAATTTGCGCGACAATGGCCGAATTTGCCTGAGCACTGAACGCTTTACCACCAAATTTTTCGGGAATGATAAAAGAAAAAAAGCCTTTTTCTTTCAAAAACTGCCAAACATCTGGCGACAAGTCGCCAGCAGCGCAGATCTGACTTTCATCCAACATCGTCATGAGTTCAGCCAGCTCATGCTCGATAAAGTCCCGCTCCCGTTCGCTCAGTGCAGGCTTACCCGTTTGTAACCAGTGCGACCAGTTTGGTTTGCCACTGAACAAACTGGCGTCCCACCAGGTATCCCCGGCTTCCATCGCTTCGCGCTCGGTTTGTGACAATTGTGGGAGCGCACGCTTGAAGTACGCCATGGCCGGGCCCGACACGACTTTCAGCCTGACTTCCTTGATATAAAAAATGAAACACACTGCAACAATGACGAGTATCAGTAACCACATGGTATGAGCACCTTCCAGTTAATGGCGCTTTAAGTATGGAACAAATGCCACTTATCTCAATATTTTTACACCGCTTGTCTGGTGTGAATTGTCGCATTCATTCGACACTGGTATCATCAACATTCTAATAACGATAATTGGAACAATGATGGCACTACAATTCAAACTCAGCCTGGGCGCCTTAGTGGTTGCCGGGGCACTCTCTCTGAGTGGATGTAACTCAACAACCAGTTCAACCTTAACGGAAAAAGACGCGAAAGCGTTTCTGACCAAAGCAGAAAAAGAGCTCCAGGATTTAAGCTATCGCAGTGCACGTTCAGCCTGGATCTACGCTAACTTTATCACCGAAGACACCGCGTCACTGGCAGCCGATGTTAGTCAGGAGTACACCGAAAAGCTGGTTGCACTGGCTAATGAAGCTGCAAAGTTTGATGAGCTGGAGCTGAGCTATGATAACCGTCGCAAACTGGATAAGCTTAAACTGAACCTGACTTTACCAGCCCCTAAAGATGCAGAAAAAACAGCCGATCTCGCTAAGCTATCTGCTGAGCTTGACGGCATGTACGGTAAGGGCAAGTATTGTAAAGACGACAAATGCATGAGCCTGGGTGACATGACCTCTAAAATGGCTAACAGTCGTAACTACGAAGAACTGTTGGATATCTGGCAAGGTTGGCGCCAGGTCTCTCCACAAATGCGCCCGCTTTATAAAGATCTCGTATCTTTAGCAAATGAAGGGGCACAGGAACTAGGGTATCGTGATACGGGAGCCATGTGGCGCAGCAAGTACGATATGCCTGCTGATGACTTTGCCAAAGAACTAGATCGTATCTGGGGCCAGGTCAAACCACTTTATGACTCACTGCACTGTCATGTACGTGCCAAGTTAGGCGAAAAATATGGTGAAGATAAAGTCCCTCAGGATCAGCCTATTCCGGCTCACCTGCTAGGCAATATGTGGGCCCAGCAATGGGGCAACATCTATGACCTGGTTGCGCCTGAAAACGCTGATCCGGGTTATGATGTGACCGAGTTGCTTGAAAAGCACAATTACGACGAAATCAAAATGGTTAAAGGTGCAGAGAAGTTCTTTACTTCGATGGGCTTTGAACCACTGCCTGAAACATTTTGGACGCGCTCATTGTTCACTAAGCCACAGGATCGCGACGTACAGTGTCACGCTTCTGCCTGGAACCTGGATAATAAAGACGACCTGCGTATCAAGATGTGTATCCAGCGCACTGGTGAAGAATTCTCTGTGATCCACCACGAGTTAGGACACAACTTCTATCAACGCGCTTATAACAAGCTACCACTGTACTATCAGGAAAGTGCCAACGACGGCTTCCATGAAGCAATCGGTGATACGATTGCCCTGTCGGTTACACCTGGCTACCTAAAAGAAATCGGCCTGTTGGAACAAGTCCCTGACGAGTCAAAAGACATTGGTCTGCTGATGAAGATGGCACTGGACAAAATTGCCTTCATTCCTTTTGGTCTGCTAGTTGACCAATGGCGCTGGAAAGTATACTCAGGTGAGATCAGCCCGGCTGAATATAATAAAGCCTGGTGGGAATTACGTGAGAAATATCAAGGTCTTCAGGCGCCAGTTACGCGTACTGAAAATGACTTTGATCCAGGTGCAAAATACCACGTTCCGGGTAATGTCCCTTACACACGTTACTTCCTGGCGCATATTCTGCAATTTGAATTCCACAAGGCATTGTGCGAAATTTCAGGTAACAAAGAAGCCATTCACCGCTGCTCTGTTTACAACTCAAAAGAAGCTGGCGAGCGCCTGAACGCGATGCTCGAAATGGGTAGCAGCCGTCCATGGCAGGAAGCGCTGGAGAGCGTCACTGGTAGCCAGCAGATGGATGCCACCGCAATCCTGGATTACTTTGCACCACTTCAGACCTATCTGGATGAGCAAAACAAAAACCGCCAGTGCGGTTGGTAATCCGTTAGCTTAAACACTTTTGAAAGGAGCCAATCGGCTCCTTTTTTAAACGCGCCACACTCTGAAACAATTCTCAGCTTTTCCAATCACTCACTTATGCGTTAAGGTATCCGCAAAAGGAGTGCACTATGTCACTAAAAAGAATCATGTTATTAAGTCAGTTTGAACTGACGCGCTTGTTTGCCACAAAACGTGGCTGGCTGGCACTGGCGGCCTTTATTATGGTGTGGCTGATGATCTTACGCTACCCAATCTATCACTCGGTTTCAGTACTAAATAGCCCCGAGTTTTCCGATATTGCCGTTCAAATAGCCGGCTCAGTGGGATTATATTCGCTCGCACGCTGGCCCGAGGCAGAGCTGTCGGTCTACTGGATCATAGCTTTGTTCAGCTTTCCGGTTTTTACCTTATTCGTCAGCGCTGATCAGACCGTAGAAGACAGCAAGCGTGGTACGCTCAGATTTTTGACATTACGGGCCACTCGCAGTGAAATCATGCTCGGTCGATTTGCAGGACAGGCGCTCATTCTACTGGCATTAATCCTGACCTCAGCCCTTGCAACCTGGGTCCTTATGCTAACACGAGACACTGCGCTGGCGTTCAGTGGACTCGGTAAATTGACCTCAATTATCGCGCTTCTGGTGCTGACCACACTGCCCTTTATCGCCCTGATGAGTTTACTCAACCTGCTGGCAAGCTCTGCACGTCTGAGTATCATCTATGCCAGTTTGTTATTCACGGTAGGAAACTTATTGATTGGATATCTGGCATCTCACATTGAACTGGCTGGCTGGTTATATTATCTGCTGCCCGGAGTGCATATCAGTAGTATTGCGCCCTGGCACAATATCGATTGGCACGCCATTGTGATACCTCTGCTGCAATCTTTGGCACTACTGAGCGCCGCATACTGGCTAATGAAAAGGAAAGATCTATGAGTACGTCAACGTCATTCGTCATTGAAGTCAACGAACTGACCAAGCACTTTGGCAGCAAGTGTGCGCTGGATAAAGTGAGCTTCACCATAGATCAGGGCCATACTATTGCATTGGTTGGTCCCAATGGAGCAGGCAAAACCACGCTGTTTAGTATCTTGTGCGGCTTTTTAAGAGCTGACTCAGGGGCCGTTCGCGTATTGGGCCACACACCCGGCGATAGCTCCTTGTTTGGTGTACTCAGTGCTTTGCCACAGGATGCTCAACTTGATCCGCGTTTTTCAGTGGGTAAGCAGTTAACGTTTTATGGCCAGTTACAGGGCTTAAGTCGTGCACAAGCTCAGCATGAGACAGCACGGGTCCTCGAACAAGTCGACCTCAGCAATCAAATCAATGCAAAAGCCTCAGAGCTGTCCCACGGTATGAGAAAACGCATCTGTATTGCGCAAGCTTTGATTGGGAAGCCTAGAATTGTACTATTGGACGAAGCAACGGCGGGTCTGGATCCCATCAATGCTAAAGCAATCAGAACATTGGTCGCCGATTTGAGTAAAGACATGACGTTTATACTGAGCTCTCATGACCTGAGCGAACTGGAACGCCTGTGCGATACAGTCCTGTATCTGAAGCAAGGAAAACTCACCAGTCACCAGAGGTACGGACAAAATGGCTCAGACACCGCATACCTAACCTTGCAAGTGAAGCAACCAGACAGCCAGATGCAGTCACATATTGCCCGGCTAGACGGTGTGAAACACGTTCGTCAGTCACAGCCTGATGAGTTTGTCATTGAATACGATACTCACCAAGTAGCATTGGATATCGCGCTACTTGAACTTTGCCATCATCACGGCTGGGTATATAAACAGTTGATCAACGGCAATACACTCGAAAACCAGCTGTTTGCCACACCATAGGCTACACTAGAAAAAGTGATACTAACTTGCTTAATTAAGTGTTCTGTTTTGAGGCGAGCAAATAGGGTCGATAACACCGCTCTCGCATCCTGCTGGCGCTGAAGCAGCTGCGTCCATATAGGCGAGTATATCTAAGGTATAGGCTCTAAATGAGAAGCTTTTAACACAGTTAGCGTCACATTTGCTCCGTCAAATTGAACAAGCTATTGAGTGAAATTGGGTTTATATGCGATCAGGGCTTCTATGAATAAAACTCTCAGACTTATTCGCCATGCTAAATCGAGCTGGCAGGAGCCAACACTGCACGATATTGACCGCCCGCTCAAGCCTAAGGGTGTTCGTCGCACCCAGGCACTTGCCCGGCAACTGGGTCCACTGCCTGACTCGCATGTCTTTACCAGCCCGGCAAAGCGTGCCCAAGACACTGCTCGCATACTACATTCCCACTGTAATATGACTAAACCGATTGAAATAATTCAGGCGCTCTATACCTTTGACGCACAGGACCTGATGGACTGCCTGCACCTGTTACCCGATGAGTGTAATGACGTCACAGTAGTATGCCACAGCCCGGCTATAACGATTCTGGTTAATCACCTGATTACGGGCCAGTTCGATAACATAGTGACCGCAGGTTACATCGAGTTACAGGTAACAGTAACGAAGTGGCATAAACTGGCGACAGACACAGTTTCTTTGCAGCAAGTTATCTTTCGCCCTGAAAAGTAGTTTAGAAATATGCTGCTCTGAGCATGACACGTCTGCCACTTGCCCTTTTTGGCAAACAGAGTTCGCATGAAGGGCCGTCTTATCGCGCCAAATCGCAGCGTGCTAATCTGGCGCTTACGACACTTAATAACTTGATTTTTGCCACTTAGAAAGCAGGCGCATTGCCCCTTTCTCGAGGCTCAGGCTTAATCCTACACCCAGCTTTTCTGCCAGTGGCTTCTTAAGCTTGAAACGTACCTGATAAAGCTGATGCGCTTTATTCAGATCAAGCAACAAGTCATCACTGGTACGCAGTTCATCTACCAGAGCAAACTCATGGGCGTGGCTGGCCAGCCAGTGCTCACCTGTCGCTACTTTATCTATATCCATATCGGGACGGTTGTCACTGACGAAGCGCTTGAACAGGCCGTGGGTATGTTCAACTTCCTCACGAAACTTTTCGCGTCCTTTGTCCGTGTTCTCGCCAAACAGAGTCAGGGTCCGCTTGAACTCACCAGCCGTAATCTGCTCATAGTCGATGTCGTTCTTTTTCAGCAACTTATTGAAGTTTGGCATCTGGGCAATTACCCCAATAGAACCGACAATGGCAAAAGGTGCGGCAATAATTTTATCCGCCACACAGGCCATCATATAGCCACCACTAGCGGCAATTTTATCTACGCACACTGTCAGTGGCAGGCCAGCATCTTTTACACGTTGAAGCTGAGAAGCTGCCAGTCCGTACCCATGTACAACCCCGCCTCCACTTTCCAGATTCACCACCACCTGATCCTGTTTAGTATCAGCAATGGTCAGAATCGCAGTGATTTCCTCTCTGAGGTTTTCCACTTCATGGGCATCCATGCTGCCGCAAAATTCAACCACAAAGACCCGCTTTTGGATATCACCGGACTGCTCCGACTCAGCCTTTTTTTGTTGCTTGACATGAGATTTGAGCGCTTTTTTGTCTAGTGTTTGCGCCAGAAACTGCTCTTTCGCTTCGTCCAGACGCTTTGACAGATCCGTCAGCTCGATTTCACCTGATTGAGACTTTGGTTTATGGCTTGCAGCAACAATCATTGCGATGATTGCGCCAAGCGCAGCGACCAGTGTCACAGCCTTGGCCAAAAATAATCCATACTCGTATAAAAATGCCAACTTTCTACTCCTGAAATTTAAGTAAAAAAAAGCCGCTGAAACAGCGGCTTTTCCATAATCTCTTAAATGCGATTATTTTGCAATAACAGCATCGTTAGTGATCGGTAGCGTCAGACCTTTAGATGCCAGGAAGGTGGCCAGCTGCTGCTGGATCTCCATCGTTGCTGCCGCATGACCTTCAGCAGTACCACCCGAGCGCTCATCAAAGCCCGTAGTGAGTAATGAACTGTGGTGGCCCTGGCTAAAGCTAACAACATAGCTGCCCGGAGTGCCATCGGTCGACATCTGAGACTCGCTCACCGGCGTCAGCCCCATCAGTGCTGCCATTGGCAAGCTGCCCGACAGCGGGTTACTTTCAGTTGACGGCGGAATGACCTGATCTTTCTTGTTGCCGTTTTCACCACCCACAACCACGCCCATATACATAGGTGTGCCCAGTGCTTTCACCGCGCCAGCAAAGTTGGCTGCATCAGCACTGCCCAGTACACTTTGTGCAGCGTAGGCAAACTGCGTAACTGTCGCATTAATCGCGCCAAGTGCAACCGCATCACCATTTGCTTCAAGCTGAGCGGTAAAGGTCGAGTAAGCACAGTTGGTAAATGCGCCAGCATCTGTTGCAAACTGACCACAGTCGCTAATCGCACCTTCTGTCATGTAAGCGTTAAATTGCTTAGATACCGCAAGGTCGGTTGCAGCAGAAAGCACCGCACTTTTCACTACCGGGCCAAATGAAGCTGACTCAACCAGGAAATTGGCAATACCTGAGCCACCACTTGATAAGGCGCCTGCTTTTACGTTGAACAAAGCATCAACTTGCTCATCCAATGGTGTGTTTGCCATAGCGATAAAGCCCGGGCCTACCACAGAACCCAAAGAATGGCCGATGAAGCTTACATCCTGCGTGTTGAATAATAATGGGACCGCTGTTGCCTGGTTGATAAAGTTCAGACCCAAACGCAGACCTAATAAATCAGCGGTCGACTGACGCAGGTTATCACGTGCAACCAGCAGTGACTGCAGATTCATATAATGCAGTACACTCTTAGTCGACGCATTGAAGTCATCTTCACCGTCGCCGTCTACATCGATACCACGCTCACCATGTAGCGGGTGGTCGATTGCAACTGTTGCAAAACCAGCCTGGGTTAGCGCCAGCGTCAGACCCAGCATATCTTCTTTTTTACTGGTGATACCATGCTGCATAATAACAACCGGCCAGCCTGTTTCAGGACGGTTTGTTTCATCGGCAGGCATGGTTATCTGAACAGGGATATTATTCACTCCCTGAGCCTTGGGAAGCGGGTTGTATCTGCTGACAAATCTCTGCTGATCCAGCCCAAAGTCTCTCAGCTTATCTTTGGACAAGGTTTTACACAGCTCATCGTTCGTGCCTGGCTCTGCGTCAGGATCTGTCCCTGTTGCTGTTTTGTACGCAATGACAGCCAACGCATTGTCACACTGTGCCTGCCAGTAGGTGTCCGCCAGCGCTGTATCTGCTGCTGCTTGTGGCTCTCCCAGGTAGCGAGGTAATAAAATGCTGCCTTTCAGGTATCGGACCGAGCGATATAAAGGACGTACCTGCTCTGGCAAAGCATCACCCAGTATATCGGCGACTGTTAAGCCGTCCGCAGGTTGTTCACCCACACTCAAAACAGGCCTTTGCGCAGTTGTCAAAGAACCTGCCAACAACTGCTTAACCGCTCCCATCACTTCAAAAGTTGAGTGAGTGGTCATCGCTGCAGAGTATATGATTTCTTCCTTCGTCACCGTTCCCAGCGCCGTTACAGCATTTTCATAACTGTTGATCACACCCTGCAAGCTCTTTTGCGTAGGTGTAACCAGCGGCGCTTCTTGCTTAAGCAGCGTGTAGGTTGATGAAGGCGCAACACTGCCCGAGCTGTCTTTTAAGCCCGTTGTTAACACCGTAATATAAGTTGTTGCCGACTTGAGCGGTTTCATTGGGATAACATTGATGCTCTTACCATCAGCCCCCAACTGAGTAACAAAGTCACCGGTTGGACCGAAGGTTAGTTCAGCGACAGCTTTACAAGCAGCGCCTGCTGGCACCTGAGCGCACTCTTCAACGGTTTGGCTTGCGCCCATCACCACTTCAAAAATACGCACGGAGCCAGGTGTTGCAACACTGGCAGCATCAATTTCAACACCAGCAGGAACGGTCAAGTCAATAGCAAAAGGCATTTGCGTTGACCAGCCATCCAGAGCTCCCAGCGCAAAAGATGGGTCGGCATACTGAGCGCGCTGGAGATTAGGAGCTCCGTCGCTATTGAGCTCTCCTGGAATATTGAGTGTGCCGTCTTTTGTACCGCTAAGCAGCAAGTCGTTAGGCACTGAGATCACGCCATTTGAGGGGTCGAACTTAATCGAGGCGCTGGGCGTTACAGCCGTGCTTTCTTGTTTTACGTCATCAAGGGTTTCACCGCCACCACAACCAGCTAAGGCTGCAGAAACCGCGAGTGAGAGTAGCATTTTTTTCATTTATTTGGCTCCGACATAATCTTATTATTATTCTTAGCCCTGAATCCAACTTAACTGCTTAATTTAGCTGATAAATTGAGCGATCAGAGAATTTTTAGTTAAAACCTTTGCAAAAAGGTACTTAAAGGTAAATCTGCTTTTAATAAGACATTAGACCAGTTTAAGTTAACGCAAAGTGTAGCGTTTCGCCAGCCATATTTACAATAAATTCGATAACTTGGCTGTGGTATGTGGTAAAATATGCTGAAAATTTAGTTCAGAGGTTCACAATGCATACTTATCAAGCAGCTGAGAATGCTTTAGAAAACAAAGTGATTTTGGTCACAGGTGCAGGAGATGGCATTGGCCGTGTTGCTGCACTGACCTATGCCAGACATGGTGCCACGGTAATTTTGCTGGGTAAAACCACCAAGAAACTGGAATGTGTATACGATGAAATCGTTGCCGCAGGGTACCCACAGCCTGCCATCGTTCCTTTAGATCTGAAAGGTGCCACAAAACAACACTACCGCGACCTTGCCGCCACGATCGAACAACAATTTGGCAAGCTTGACGGACTGTTAAATAACGCCTCTATTTTGGGCTCATTGGGCCCGCTTGAGCACTTTTGTGTTTCTACATTCGAAAATATCATGAAGGTGAACGTGACCGCACAGGCAATGATCACTAAATACCTGTTTCCGGTGATGCGCAAAGCACCCAGTGCGTCTATTGTGTTCACCTCATCAGGCGTAGGTCGTCAGGGCCGCGAATTTTGGGGCGCTTACGCAATTTCTAAATTCGCCACTGAAGGCATGATGCAAACCTGGGCGGCGGAAGTGGGCAAAACCAACATTCGTATAAACTGTATTAACCCGGGTGCCACTCGCACCAGCATGCGTGCTACCGCCTATCCGGGTGAAGATAAAGATAAGTTAAAAACACCAGAGGATCTGATGCCGACTTATCTCTACCTGATGTCTGACGATTCTGCTCAGGTCAACGGCCAGTCACTCGACGCCCAACCTAAGTGATACCAATTTCACTTGATACCTGTTCAATTTGAAAGATCAAATTGACATATACCTATTAAAAAAGCCGCAAAAAGCGGCTTTTTTAATTTCTGTTTTAACGGCGTTTGCTCTGTTTAAGGCGCTGGTTGTGTTTACTTACTGCCTTTCGAATGCGGTTGATTTTAGCACGCTTATCTTTGCGCTTTTCAGGCATCACAGACAGTTTGGTCTGAGTCTCAGGGCGTAAACCTACCGACTTGCGCAAATAGTTTACATCTTCCAGCTTGAGCTCTTCCCAGCCGCCCTGAGGCAAACGCTTGCTTAACTCAAGCTTTCCGTAACGAACGCGAATAAGACGGGATACTTCCAGCTCCTGTGATTGCCACAAACGGCGCACTTCACGGTTACGGCCTTCCGTTAGTGTGACGTTAAACCACTTGTTAAGACCCTCACCACCGCGAGGCACCAATTTCAGGAATTTTGCCGGGCCATCTTCAAGTTCTACGCCTTTTTTCAGATTGCGCAGGTGCTCGTTGGTGACATCTCCAAACACCCGAACTGAGTACTCGCGTTCTACTTCGTATTTGGGGTGCATCAGGCGATTGGCCAGTTCACCATCATTGGTGAATAACAGCAGACCTGACGTGTTGATATCCAGACGACCTATGGCAATCCAGCGATCACCTTCAATGCGCGGCAGGCGATCAAACACAGTGCGACGCCCTTCAGGGTCCTTACGTGTACACAGCTCGCCTTCCGGCTTATGGTACATCAGCACACGGCAGATACGCTCTTCCTGTTGCTCTACCTTAACAATATGACCATCGACCCGGATCACTGCGTTTTCTTCTACGCGGTCACCCAGTTTAGCCACCTTGCCATCAACACTGACGCGGTTGCTTTCGATGTATTTTTCCATTTCACGACGCGAGCCAACGCCTGCGCGTGCTAAAACTTTTTGTAACTTCTCACTCATTCTGATGGTTCTCTCACAGAAGGATCATCTAACATCTGATCTAGCTTTTCGCCTTGTTGTGGCGGCAGCTCCGGGAGCATATCCAGCCCGTTAAGCGAAAAGTAGTCTAAAAATTGTCTGGTCGTTGCATACAATGCCGGTTTGCCCGGCACCTCTTTATAGCCCACCACTTTTATCCACTGACGCTCCAGCAAGCTCTTAATGATGTTAGAGCTGACGGTCACGCCACGTACTTGCTCGATTTCGCCCCGCGTAATAGGCTGTCGATAAGCTATCAGGGCCAATGTTTCAAGTGTGGCACGGGAGTACTTAGGTGCTTTTTCCTGCCACAAGTTACTGAGCCAGGGGCTTAAACTGGCACAAGCCTGAAAACGATAACCGGTGCCAACTTCAACCAGTTTGACGCCTCTGGTCTGATAGTGTTCACTCAGGGTGTCCAGTGCATCACGAAGCCGTTTATCCGATACATTGATGTCCAGTAAAACGGTCTCTTTCAGTTGTTTGCGTGATAAAGGCTTGTCAGCAACGAATATGGCAGCTTCCACCAGTTCAACCAATTGTTCATCACTGATACGACGTTTCATGCAAGTAGGATAAGGCTAGTCTAAAGCGGCGTATTATGACAGAGCCCGCGTCACTCTTGTAGCTTTAATGACAAATAAATTGCACTGGCAGGTGTAACGGCTGGTGCTACCTGTAAGCAATTAATTAACTGCTCCTTTAAAAGCTCCAGCATGGCGATAAACGTCACCACTACGCCACTACGTCCTTCTGATAGAGTAAACAGCCGGGTGAATTCTACTGGCTCCGACTGTTCCGACAAAAACTGAAGGATGGCCGCCATACGCTCCCGAGTGGATAGCACCTCAGCACTGATCTGGTGATGCTCAAAGGTTTTTGCCCGGGCCATAACGTCACTGAGCGCCAGCAACAGCTCTGCCATTTCTATATCCGGCAGGCGCGCCTGAGGCTCCTCAGACTCCTCCATCAAAGCGCGAGCAACAAAAATTTCCCGATCAACACGAGGTAACTGGTCTAAGTTTTCGGCGGCTTTTTTGAACTGTTCATATTCCTGAAGTCTTCTGACCAACTCCGCGCGAGGGTCTTCTTCGTCTTCCAGCTCTTCATGTACAGGTAATAGCAGACGAGACTTTATCTGTGCCAGCAAAGCAGCCATCACCAGATACTCTCCGGCCAGTTCAAGCTGTATATCCTGCATCATCTCCACATACCGCACATATTGTTGTGTGATGCTCAGAATAGGCAATTCGAGAATATCTAATTTATGGCGTTTGATCAGATACAGTAGCAGGTCAAGCGGACCTTCAAATGTTTCCAGTATCACTTCCAGCGCGTCCGGAGGAATATAGAGATCCTCCGGCTTTTCCAGTACGGCCTCCCCGTGTAAAAATGCCAGTGGCAGCTTTTTTTGAGCTGGTTGGTCACCCATGATTATTCAAACGGGGCCGTATCACCGCAGCCACGGCGCAGGATCACCACCTCGTCGTCAGACATATCAATTACCGTGGTCGCTTGCTCTACCAGATAACCACCATGAATGATCAGATCAACATGCTTCTCCAGACGCAGCCGGATGTCTTCCGGATCCGACTCTGTAAATTGCTCATCAGGCAGGATCAGCGAACAAGACATCAAAGGCTCACCCAACTCGGCCAGTAAAGCGGACGTAATAGGGTGCTCAGTCACCCGGATCCCGATGGTTTTTTTCTTCTCATTGAGCAAACGTCGCGGTACTTCCTTCGTCCCTTTAAGAATAAAGGTATACGGACCAGGGGTGTTGTTTTTAATCATCCGAAACATTTGATTATCGACGCGTGCATACGTCGACAACTCAGATAAATCCCGGCACATCAGGGTAAAGTTATGGTGCTTTTCGATGCCACGAATGCGCTCGATACGCTCCTTGGCTTGTTTATTGCCCAGGCTGCAGCCGATGGCATAGCCCGAATCAGTTGGATAGACGATCACTCCGCCCTGCTGAATGATATCAACGGCCTGACGGATAAGACGGCCCTGTGGATTATCGGGATGAATATGAAAAAATTGGCTCACGCTGTCACTCCTCTGTCGCGCCCCAGAACTGCCAAACCCCTTGGCAATCTTTTGGTAAGTATAGGTTTTTTCCAAGATCCAACCAGTTTGTTGGATAATGAAAGTCAGATCCCTGGCTGGCCAGTAAGTTGTATTCCCGACTCAACTGACCCAAAAACTGCCGCTCAGAGGGTGCCTGTTGAGGCTGTGCCACCTCCATTGCTTTTCCGCCGGCTGCACTGAATTCGTCCAGTAACTTTCTGAGCCACTTATTCGACATTTGATAGCGTCCGGGATGCGCCAGTACGCTTACACCACCGGCACTGTGTATCGCCTCAATGGCTTGTGCCATGCTGCACCAGCTGCTGGGGACATAACCAATTTTGTTACGTCCCAGATACTTCTTAAAAACGCCCTGAATGTTTTTGGCAACGCCTCTGTCCACCAGCGCTTTGGCAAAATGAGCGCGGGTAATTTCGGCGTTTTCGGCCAGCAATTGTGCTTCTTCGTATATGCCTTCATAGCCACGCTTAGCAAGCCGCGCACCAATTTCTTTGGCACGCTCCCGGCGCTTTTGCTGCTGACTGGCAAGCAGTGTGTTTAACCCATCAGCGTTTTCATCGATATTCAGACCAACGATGTGGATTTCGAAACTCTCCCATTTGGTTGAGATTTCAACGCCCGAGACCAAAGATAACGGCAGCTGTTTATCTGCAATATAGGCACGCGCCGGGGCAAGACCAGCCACCGTGTCGTGATCCGTAATGGCCAGTACGTCCACACCTCTTTCGGTTGCCCGTTCAAGTAAAGCGCTCACTGCCAAACGACCATCCGAAAAAGTACTGTGACTGTGTAAGTCGTATTTTATCAAACTCTCATAACCTCATAAAAATTTGCAGGTTTTAGTATATCATGTTCTTCACTGTCAGGTGTGTTTATCTCATGACACCAAACGGCGAGATAGCAGCTTATTAGTCAGTCAAAATAACCATTTTTAGGTACACAGTGGATTTTTTCGACTTTGCCCTTGACACTTTGTCCCTTAGTACGGTTTACTGTTGGCACTGAATTGACATAACGATGACTTAACAAATGAAAACGCAAACAACTTTAAACATTTGGTGGTGGCACTCGTAATTAGCGGGTGAATCGTTGTGCATGCAAGATTTTATAAACCCGCGCTAAACCCGCGGGTTTTTTTATAGTTTTTTTTCGATTAATTAAGAGTTTTAAAATGAGCAACAATACAATAAACCTCACAGTATCTATGTCTTGGTGGTGGTGCCTGAATTAGCGGGACGGCATTGTTGTATCTAATAAACAGACCCCCGCAAGCAACCCGCTTACGGGGGTTTTTTTTGGCTTATTTTATAAAAATTACGAGGAATGAGGTGTGATTTTTAGTCATATAACGACACAACCCGGGGAAGTAACCAGCATTCGGTTACGGCGAGACTATATCGCCAGTCCCCTGTCACTGTACGCCGCGCTGGACAAACCCAATTCGCTGTTACTGGAGTCTGCCGAAATAGACTCCAAGGATAATGTGAAAAGCATTATTCTGGTCGACACGGCACTGCGCTTTGAGTGCCAGGGTAAAAGCGTGATAGTCCGTGCTCTATCAAATAATGGTGAACAACTGCTGCCCTACCTGGCACAGGAAGTCGAAAACTGTGATGTAAAACTTGGTAACTCAGTGCTAACTATTACTTACCAGGATACACCGGCGGATCTGGATGAATACGCGAAACTCAAGGCTGATAACGCATTTAGTGCACTCAGAACCTGTATAAACCAAATAAAGTGCAACTCAGAAACACCGTTTTCGCTGTTTTTGGGTGGTGTATTTGCCTACGATATGGTGGCCAACTTCGAGCAACTTCCCGACGTTGCCGATGGCGCCAACAGCTGTCCAGACTATGTATTCTACCTTGCTGAAACCTTGTTGATCATAGATCATCAGGCGCAAACCACAGAGCTTATCGGCAATGTGTTTAATGGGCCTGATGTTCACGCCAACTGTTTTGAAGTCGGCCGTAAGCTGGAAGTACTTAACCGTCAGTGCGATGATCTACAAGCCTTTGCGCCAGAGCCAGTCAAAGGCCACTGCGACGTCAATGTTGATATCAGCGATGAAGCGTATAAAGAACAGGTTATCAAACTGAAGCAACATATCGTGGATGGCGACATCTTTCAGGTTGTTCCTTCCAGAACATTTACTTTGCCCTGTGCAAATCCTTTGTCGGCCTATATGGCGCTCAAGCAACAAAACCCAAGCCCGTATATGTTCTACATGCGTGACGAAGATTTTGTATTATTCGGTGCTTCTCCCGAGTCTGCACTGAAATACTGCGAAAAAAGCAATCAGGTTGAAGTTTACCCTATCGCTGGCACGCGCCCACGCGGAAAATTTGCCGACGGTAGCATTAACCCGGATTTGGATAGCCGTATCGAACTGGAACTCAGAGACGACCAGAAAGAGCGCGCCGAACACCTGATGTTAGTAGATCTGGCTCGTAATGATGTGGCGCGGATCAGCATACCGGGCACCCGCCACGCCAAAGAACTGCTTAAAGTTGACCGCTATTCTCAGGTGATGCACCTGGTCTCTCGTGTAGTCGGCCAGCTTAAGCCGGATCTGGATGCACTGCACGCCTATCAGGCCAGTATGAACATGGGCACTTTGGTTGGCGCACCAAAAGTCAAAGCGGCTGAGCTGGTAAGACATACAGAGCAGCAGCGACGTGGCAGCTATGGCGGCGCGGTTGGCTACCTGACAGGCGATGGTGCAATGGATTCATGTATTGTGATCCGTTCAGCCTTTGTAAAAGACGGCCAGGCTCTGGTACAGGCCGGAGCTGGTGTCGTCTATGACTCAACCCCACAAGCCGAAGCCGATGAGACCCGCGCCAAAGCCAGCGCCGTGATCAAAGCAATTCAATCGACTTATGTAGGAGAGCAGGCATGATCCCTAAGATATATTTTCTTGATAACTTTGACTCCTTCTCTTACAACCTGGTGGATGAACTGTCGCTCCTTGGCGCTGAACTGGTGGTGTATCGTAATCACCTGGACGCCGAAACTATTTTTGCAAAGATGGAACAAGAAGCCGACCCGGTGATCCTGGTATTGTCTCCGGGTCCGGGAGCGCCGAAAGATGCAGGCTGTTTGCTTGAGCTGATAGCCCTGTGCAAAGGCAAATATCCCATGCTGGGGATCTGCCTGGGCCAGCAGGCACTAACGCAAAGCTATGGCGGCACAATCGGCCACGCCGGAGAAACAGTGCACGGCAAGTCATCTCATATTTCCGTGACGCCACACCCTGTTTTTGACGGACTGGGGAAATCGTTTCCGGTAGCGCGTTACCACTCACTGATGGCGACTCAGGTCCCCGATTGCCTAGAGGTCATCGCCCAGTATGAAGAAATCCCCATGGCGATTTTCCACCCGAATGATAAGGTGATCGGGTATCAGTTTCACCCCGAATCAATTTTAACCCCATGCGGCGCCCAGCTATTAAAGCAAAGCATCGCCTACCTCACTTCCCAGGAGTAGACATGGAAAGTTTAAATTTATTACTAGAACAAAAATCGCTGGATTTTACCGCCGCCACTGAGCTCTTTGGCGCCGTTATGCAAGGGCAACTTGATGAAGTACAACTCACTGCAGCCCTGGTCGCGCTGAAAATCAAAGGCGAAACAGCCGAAGAAATAGCCGGGGCGGCAAAAGCGATGCGCGACCATGCCATCGCATTTGATACACAAGGCCTGCTGTGCGCCGACAGCTGTGGCACAGGAGGCGATGGTACCAACACCATTAACGTCAGCACCACGGCGGCTATCGTGGCTGCGACCTGTGGCATACCTATGGTTAAACATGGCAACCGCAGTGTGTCCAGTAAGTCTGGATCTGCCGATTTGTTAAAAACGCTCGGAATTAATCTGGATATGGACCCACAGGCAGGCGCGCGATGTTTGCAACAAACCAATTTTACCTTTTTGTTTGCGCCGCACTATCACACAGGTGTTAAACACGCGATGCCGGTACGCACTAAATTAAAAACCCGTACTCTGTTCAATATTCTCGGGCCGCTGGCAAACCCTGCCAAACCTCAGGTACAGCTGCTGGGTGTGTATGACCCCAATTTGTGTCGCCCCATGGCCGAAACGCTGAACAAGCTGGGCACACAACGGGCTATGGTGGTGCATGGTTCAGGATGTGACGAAATTGCCTTACACGGCGAAACATTGGTGACTGAGCTAAACCAGGGAGTGCTGACAGAATATACTCTCACACCGGAAGACTTTGGACTAAAACAGTACCCGCTCGATGCCATCGCCGGCGACACACCCGAGTTTAATGCTAAAGCGACGCGCGATATCCTGAGTGGAAACGGCAAAGAGGCACACAATGCGGCTATCATTGCCAATGTGGCCGCACTGATGGTAATGACAAATAAAGCATCGGATCTTAAATCAGCCAGCGCCCGGGTTGCACAAATACTGGCATCGGGACGCTGCGTAGAAAAACTCGCTGATATTGTGGAGGTCAGTCATGGCTAATGTGTTAGAAAAAATTGTTGCAGACAAAGCAGTCGAAGTCGCGGCACGAAAGCAGACTCGCCCTCTGGTTAGCTTTATTGAGCAGATAACACCAAGTGATCGTGATTTTTACGGCGCACTCAGCCAGCCCGGCACCCAATTTATCCTGGAGTGTAAAAAAGCCTCACCGTCGAAAGGTTTGATCCGTCAGCATTTCGATCTGGACGAGATCACCAGCGTCTATGGCCGTTACGCTTCTTGTATCAGTGTACTGACCGACGAAAAGTATTTTCAAGGTAGTTTTGACTACCTTAGCTATGTACGCACTCAGGTTTCTCAGCCACTCATTTGCAAAGACTTTTTTATTGATGAGTATCAGGTTTATCTTGCCCGTTTAAGCGGTGGTGACGCCATCTTACTCATGCTATCTGTACTTGATGATGCGCGTTACCGGGCACTGGCAGAGTTGGCTCACAACTTGAACATGGCCGTGCTGACTGAAGTGAGCAACGAAGAAGAAGTACATCGGGCACTGGCACTGGACGCTCAGCTGATTGGCATCAACAATCGTAACCTCAGAGACTTAAGTACCGACCTGGCTACCAGCGAGCGTTTACGCAAGTTGATCCCTGACGATACAACCGTGATCTCCGAGTCTGGTATTTACACGCATACCGATGTCAAGCGCCTGGCCCCTATCTGCAACGGCTTCCTGGTTGGCAGCTCGCTGATGGCGGAGCAGGACCTGGAAACTGCCTGCCGCAAGCTGATCCTCGGAGAAAACAAAGTCTGTGGCCTGACCCGCAGTCAGGATGCCATTGCTGCTTACGAGGCCGGTGCCGTGTATGGTGGGTTAATTTTTTATCCCAAGTCACCGCGCTATGTGGACATTGACTGCGCCAAAGCCGTCGTAGACAGCGCACCGCTAAATTATGTGGGTGTCTTTGTTGACGCGCCGCTTGATCACGTTGTTGAACATGTCCGTATTCTTACACTCAGTGCTGTACAGCTGCATGGCACTGAGTCACAAACTTATATCGAACAATTGCGTCAACAGCTGCCCGTTAACTGCCAGATCTGGAAAGCACAGGGGATCACGGACTGCCTGCCAGAACCTTTACAAGGCGTCGACAAACACCTGTACGACACCAAAGTCAAAGGTCAGACTGGTGGTACAGGTCAAACGTTTGACTGGCAATTGCTTAGCAATACGTCCGGCGATTTTATGCTGGCGGGCGGCCTGAGCGCAGACAATTTAACACACGCGACATTCCTGGGCGCTGCCGGATTCGACCTGAATTCTGGCGTGGAGAGCAGCCCAGGCAAAAAGTGCGCAGATAAACTGAACAAAGCTTTTAACACAATTCGTAAATACTGAGGTGGAAATGATTAATACAGGCTATTACGGCGATTTTGGCGGCATGTTTGTCCCAGAATTGCTGGTTCCTGCGCTCAAACAGCTTGAGCAGGAGTTTAACAAGGCACAAAACGATCCGGCTTTTCAGCAAGAGTTCTATCAGCTGCTGAATGAATTTGCAGGGCGTCCGACCCCACTCACGTTGACCAGAAATCTGGTTAAAAACCCGAAAGTGAAACTTTACCTCAAGCGTGAAGATCTATTGCATGGTGGCGCCCACAAAACAAACCAGGTACTGGGTCAGGCGCTGCTTACCAAACGTATGGGTAAGTCGGAAGTTATCGCAGAAACGGGTGCCGGACAACATGGGGTTGCAACAGCACTGGCCTGTGCGCTGCTGGGTCTGAAATGTCGTGTTTACATGGGCGCAAAAGACGTTGAACGTCAGCAACCGAACGTATTCCGCATGCGCCTGATGGGTGCCGAAGTCATTCCGGTTACTGCGGGTTCTGGTACACTTAAAGATGCTGTAAATGAAGCCATGCGCGATTGGTCTGCCAATTATAAAACGGCCCACTACCTGCTCGGTACGGCAGCAGGTCCCCACCCTTTCCCAACGCTGGTGCGTGAGTTCCAGAAAATGATTGGTGAAGAAGCGAAGCAACAGGTCCTGGAGGCTGAAGGTCAATTGCCAGATGTGGTAATGGCCTGTGTCGGCGGCGGCTCAAATGCCATTGGTATGTTCGCCGACTTTATTGACGAGACAAGTGTTAAATTGATTGGTATCGAACCCGCCGGGAAAGGCCTGGATACCGAAGAGCATGGTGCTGCACTGTGTAAAGGCACTAAAGGCATTTTGCATGGCGCTTACACTTACATTATGCAAAATCCGGATGGTCAGATTGAAGAGTCTTACTCTGTATCGGCAGGTCTGGACTACCCTGCGGTCGGCCCTCAACATGCCTACCTGCATGAAACCGGCCGTGCACAGTATGTTGCCGTTACCGATGATGAAGCGCTGGCGGCGTTCCAGTCACTGGCCAAACACGAAGGGATCATTCCGGCGCTGGAGTCGAGCCATGCTCTGGCTTATGCCCTGAAATATGCAGAAGCACAGGAGCAGGATACTGTGATTGTTGTAAATCTAAGCGGCCGCGGCGACAAAGACCTGGCCCATGTCCATCAGGTATTAGAAGCGCGAGGTGAGCTATGAGCCGTTACAATGACATGTTTGTGCAGCTAAAAGACAAGCAACAAGGTGCCTTTGTGCCGTTTGTGACCATCGGCGACCCCGACAAGGAAACTAGCCTGGCGATCATTAAAAGCCTGATTGAAGGCGGCGCTGACGCTTTGGAATTAGGGATCCCATTTTCAGACCCCATTGCCGATGGTCCAGTGATCCAGGCCGCAAATATTCGTGCGCTGGAGCAAAGCATCAACACAGAGGACTGTTTTGAGGTGATAAGTGCCATCAGAGCGCAATATCCCCATATTCCAATCGGGTTGTTATTGTACTCTAACTTGATTTTCGCACGAGGTCTGGAGAGTTTTTACCAGCAAGCCAAAGCCGCGGGTGTCGATTCAGTATTGGTTGCTGATGTGCCACTACATGAATCCAAACTGTTCCGCAGAGCAGCAGTAGATGCCGGTATTGAGCCGATTTTCATTGCAACGCCTAATGCCAGTGACGATACACTGCGTGAATGTGCCAGTTATGGCAGAGGCTATACTTACCTGCTTTCTCGCGCCGGAGTTACAGGCACAGAAAGTCAGGTACAGATGCCCACGGGAGAGATCATTACCAAACTCACCGAATACCATGCTGCGCCGGCCTTGCTTGGTTTTGGGATCTCAACCCCGGAGCATGTCCAAGCCGCATTGGACTCTGGTGCCTCAGGTGCCATCTCTGGTTCTGCCGTAGTCAAAATCATTGAACAGCACCTGGATGACAAACCTGCTATGTATCAGGCGCTATGTGCGTTTGTGCGCGACATGAAAGCCGCGACCCAGCGTTAACACGTTATTTGTCAGCCAGCGCATCCTTGAATGCTTTGGCTGGCTTAAACAGCACTTTGTTTTGCCCTTCAATCATGATCTCTTCGCCGGTTCTCGGGTTTCTGCCCGGTTTAGCCGGATGATAACTTAAAGTAAATGTTCCCATTCCATTGAGCTGGACCTGATCCCCTTCGGACAGACGTTTGGTGATAAGCTTCAACAGACTCCCTAGTGCCGCCTGAGTGTCTTTTTTGGTCAATTCGCTATGTGCCGCCATGGCAGCAACCAGTTCACTTTTATTCATCATGCAATCCGTCTTTATACAACAAAGCGAGGCAGGCTAAGGACTTCTGTCACAAATGTCAATCTTGAGCGGATTAAACAAAGTTTTCCTTGCCCTGCCATACCCGAGTTGAGCTGCCTTGACTATAGTTAGGCTAACGCTTTCAGACTTACCCAGAGGTCACATTGAACGCAAACCAATATCGCTGGTGCGAACTATTCTTGGTGTTTTTTCTGTTACCCGTTATTGCCTATGCATTTCGCCATCAACTCGCCAATTGGTTATTTCCGGCACTTATTATACTCACAGCTGTGTGTACATATTTGTTGCTGACCGATCCTCATTTCAAACGTTTTCGCCTCACCAGCCTCGGAACCTTCTCGACGGTTAAACGGCGATTGTTTTCAACATTTTTTATCGGGGCATTGTTTTCGGCTATGTTCTATGGTCTGGTCAACCAGGAGAGCTGGTTTGATATGCCACTCAATTCCACCGATGACTGGTTGATACTTTTGATAGCTTATCCAATTTTATCGGTGCTACCCCAGGAACTCGTGTTTAGAAGTTACTTTTTCCACCGCTATAAACGCATTTTGCCTCAGAAAACTGCTCGGGTTGTACTCAGTGCCGCTGTCTTCGCCCTGGCTCACTGTGTCTATGATAATTGGGTTGCGATAGCACTGTCTTTTGCAGGTGGGTTGTTGTTTGCCTATACCTATGCACACAGTCGCTCTTTAGCGGTATGCGTGCTTGAGCATAGCCTCTGGGGCCTGTGGGTGTTTACACTGGGATTAGGTCATTACCTGGATTCAGGAATCACTTTCTAGGGAGTTCGGGCGCCACTTTTTTGCTGACGCCCGAGAATGAATGTCGCGCCTGTAATTAAAAACCAAACAGACTGAAAGAGAGGAACTTAGTGGTTACTGTGTTAACAAAAATCAGCAACAGGATAACCGGAATAAAGGTGGACAGAGAGAAGTTCACGTACTTTTCCATTAAACTGCCTTTATAATTGGGAGAGCCCTGTGCCAACTCTTCAGACAGGTTGTGTTTTTTCCAGCGATACATAACGAATAAACAAACCAGCAGACCATTAAATGGCAAAATGGTCTCGTAGAATACATCAGAAACCAACGCAAACATGCTCTTGCTGGCACCGCCATAATTAATAAAATCAGTCAGCCAGCCAACCATACCAAAAGACATGGCACATAACACGGTTAAGCCACCCGTAGTCAACGCCAACAGACCCAGTGCTTTCTTGCGACTGATGCCTTTCTCTTCCATCAGCGCCGCGGTTGGTACTTCAATAATGGACACTAACGAAGTGATTGCAGCAAAGAACACTAACAAGAAAAACACTGAAGCCACCGCAGACGCACCGAAGTAACCGATATCAGATTGCAGTGCCAGCAATAACTTTGGCAAATAAACAAAAATCATTGATACAGATGAATCGCTTAATTGCGCGGGATCCGTATTCGGGTTGAAACTAAAGATTGCAGGCAGAACCATCAGACCAGCAATAAATGCAACAAAAGAGTCGGTAATCGCAACCATTTTAGAACTGGCAACAATGTCATCTGTTTTGGAGATATATGACGCATAAGTGATTAGGATACCCATGCCCAAAGACAATGAAAAGAATGACTGAGATAAGGCACCATTGAGTACGCTGGCATTCATTTTGGAAAAATCAGGCACCAAGTAGTAACGCACCCCGACCATGGCATTATCCAGTGTCAGTACATAAGCGACCAATCCTATCAGTAGGACGAATAGTGCCGGCATCATAAACCTGGCAGCTTTTTCAATCCCCTCTTTTACACCCCCCATCAGTATTAAGTTGACAATAATGCCAACAAATACCATGTAAATGAACATAGAATACTGGTTCACAAATGCATCAAAGTGGCCCGGATTTGCTAACAGGTCGAGGTTACCTATTACTGTTTGTACCAAATAACCGAAAATCCAGACGGTGATCACCATATAAAATACCGCAATCATAAACGGCGTTAGTACAGCGATTGCTCCCGCAAGAGACCACTTTTTATCACCTTGCGTCAGCGATTTGTAAGAGCCATAAGGGTCTTTTTGTGCCTTTCGACCCATCGCCATTTCTGCCATCATGACTGGCAAACAGATAAAGATAACAAACAGGGCGTAAGTCAGCAAAAAAGCACCGCCCCCATTTTTTGTTGCGGACACAGGAAACCCAACCAGGTTACCAATCCCTACTGCGGAACCCGCTGCGGCAAGGATAAATCCTAGCCGCGAGCTGAAGTGCTCACGATTTGCGCTCACAAGAAAAACCTTATTATTATTTTATAAGAATAGTCGAAGGACTCTACCAGCCATCCGCAAGGAATTTCAAGTATAAACGTCTAATCCGTCGCGCTGAAGCGTAAACCGAATGGCCTTATCCATGCCAGACAGCTTATTGGTTAATACTTCACAAGAGCGCATAGCATTTACACCAAGGGGAGATTCGGTCTATGATAGCCTCAAATTACTCAATAATCCCCAGCACCTTATGCTATACATGATCTATTCAACTGACGTTGAAAACTCTTTACAGAAGCGCCTGGCAGCACGCCCTGCGCATTTGGCAAGACTAGACGAGCTTGCACAGCAACAACGTTTGTTTGCAGCAGGTCCGTTGCCCGCCATTGACAGCCCGGATCCGGGTGAAGCCGGATTCACTGGATCGTTGGTCATCGCTGAATTTGACTCCCTGCCACAGGCCCAAGCCTGGGCTGCGGAAGACCCCTACATCGCAGCTGGTGTCTATGCTAACAGCGTGGTTAAACCATACAAAAAAGTACTGCCTTAACAAGTTCAGCATGGGTTAAGTCGATCAGCCTTAGCCTGTGCTACAAGATGTTAAGCAACCCTAACCGTGGAGCTTATTAAATGCAGTTGCCAAGATGTTTTGCTACAGCGCTGGTCTGTTGTTTACTGGGGTTACACTCTGCGCAGGCCACCGAGAAGCAAGACACAATAAGCAAAAAACAAGCTGTTAAACTTGCAATCGATCAGTATGCGGGTAAAACCCTCAAAATCTCCAAGCAGGGAGACTATTACATTGTGCGCATTTTACGCGACGATGGTCGGATCATAGATTTAAAAGTTCACCAGGTTACGGGCGAAGTGAAGAAGGACTAAACAATGCGAATTCTTGTAATAGAAGATGATATACAACTGGCTGAGAACCTGCGTACCGCGCTGGAGAAAGAAAAATATAGTGTGGACCTGTGCCACGATGGAGAAAACGGTCTTTTTCACTTAACTGAATATCCGCTTGATCTGGCAGTGGTTGATCTGGGCTTACCTAAGCTCGATGGCATTGAACTCATCAGACAAGCACGAGCAAAAGATATTAAATTACCCATTTTAATTTTGACCGCTCGGGATCGCTGGCAGGAAAAAGTCGAAGGGCTGGATGCCGGTGCCGATGACTATCTTACTAAGCCATTCCACACAGAGGAGTTGATCGCTCGGTGCAATGCCTTGATCCGCAGAAGTGCCGGACAAGCGAATCCTGAGATTAGTATTGGCCCGGTTAAAATCCACACTCGCTCTCAGCAAGTTTGGGTAGAAGATCGGGAGCTGACACTGACAGCTTATGAGTACAAGGTGCTTGAATACCTGATGGTCAACCCGCACAAGGTTATCTCAAAATCGGAGCTGACTGAGCATATTTACGATCAGGATTTTGATCTGGACTCGAATGTAATTGAAGTCTTCGTGCTCAGGTTAAGGAAGAAGCTGGACCCGGACGGCACACTGAACCCAGTAGAAACACTCAGAGGTCGAGGTTATAGGTTTAAAAACCAGTGGTAAATCGCGCTCAGATCTCTCTAAAAATAAGGCAAGGATTTATCCTTGTCTTTGTTTTAATTGTAGCCCTCCCCGCGTTGTTTTTCTCGATTGGCCGTGCCTACTATGCCACTTTGGTAGACGCCACAGAAAAAACGCTGGAAGCCCACCTCTACTCATTGATTTCCGAAGTCGACTTTGTGACGATGGAAATGCCAAACAGCATTCTAGCACCTGAACTGAACCGTCTTAACTCAGATACTTACGCACTTATTTATCAGCAGAATGCGCTGGTATGGCACTCAGAGTCAGCAATGAATCTAACCGTAACGCCAGACATCTCGCAAAGTAAAGCCGGGGCGGCGGAATTCGAGCGGGTTGAATACAACCAGGAGCTTTATTGGCAGCTGAGTATGACCGTCATTCTTGGCAATGCCAGCCATTCACAACAAGCTAAATTTATACTTCTAAAGAAGAATTCGGCTCTGGTTGCGCAAATGGCGCAGTTTCGCAACACCCTGGTGAACTGGATGCTGGTTATGGGCGTTATGATCGCGGCACTGATGGCGTTTGGTTTTATTTGGAGCGCTCGCCCACTGCAAAGGCTGGACAGGGAAATAAAGGCGGTTGAAGCCGGTGAAATAGATAAGATCAGTGGCCTCTACCCGGTTGAATTGAATACCATTAAAGCGGATCTCAATTTACTGCTGGACTCGCAAAGACGCCAGAAAGAACGTTACCGTGCCTCACTGAGCGATCTGGCGCACGCGCTTAAGACCCCGTTGGCAGTGCTAAAATCGAGCCCGATGGCAAAGAACGATGAGGCTCAGGAACAGCTTGACCGTATCAACGCTATGATTGAACACCAGTTAAAGCGGGCGGCATCCGGCGCCTCTGATGCCTGGAAAAAGCAAACTCGCGTACAGCCTGTGGTTAGTTCTATTCTAAATGCTATGACCAAGGTCTATCACGATAAGCATATTAACTTTAGCTCTGAGTGCCCGCAAGAGGCGGCTTTTTTGGGAGATAAGACCGATCTGATGGAAATTTTGGGCAATTTGATCGACAATGCCTGTAAAGCCTGTAATTCTCAGGTCGATATAGAAGTGAAATATAATCAAAGCAAAGGTGTACGTTTTATCATTAGTGATGACGGTCCCGGGATACCCGAACAAAACAGAGAGACCTTGCTACAACGAGGGACACGACTCGACACCTACGAAAGTGGTCATGGTGTAGGGATGGCCATTGTGTCTGACCTCGTCTCTTCCTACCATGGAAGCATAGACATTGATTACAGCCAGCTGGGCGGCGCTCAGTTTACAATAGAATTTAGTTATGAACAGAACCAATAAAACACTGTGCTTTTTTACCCTGTTAACGCTCAGCGTGTCTGCACACGCCGCCAGGCTAACCCTGCAGCAGTGCGACCACCTCAATTCAGATCACCCTGAAAAAGCCAAACGTTACCTAATGTGCCTGGATGGTAATATTGAGTTGCTTGAGCGCGAAAGGAAAACCTGGATAACCAAGTTGGTGATGGACACCGAAAACCTGCAAAAAGAAACCGGCAACTCCCAGTTGCTGCCCATTATTCAACGTAGTTTTATCAATCAGGAACGGTATATGGAAGATGCCTGCCGCTGGCGCTATTTAAAACAGATGCCCAACGCAACCATGGCAGCAAAAGTCTATAAACGCTGTAAAATCGAGTTTATTAAACAGCATACACATGAGTTACAAGCAGATTTTCTGCTCCAGTAACCCTAACTCTTTTGCCCAAAACTCATAGTACAGGCCAGCCTGTATCGGATAGTGATAATCAACATATCCTTGCTTCAAGATTGGTTTTAAGTTGATTGAGTTGCCAGATAGCCTTCGCTATCTGGCATTATGTTGCTCTTCACCACCTAACATAGTCGCCAGCCAACGACCGTCCTCGCTGTTCTCTAGCGCTATCTTAACGACCATAGTAAGTGGTACAGACAGTAGCATGCCTACCGTGCCGAGCAACCACCCCCAGAAAATCAAAGACAGGAACACGACTAAAGTACTGAGGCCCAAACCTCTGCCCATGAAACGAGGCTCAATAATATTGCCCATAATGGTGTTAATACTGATATACCCCGCTGCAACTATGGCGCTGACCATAGGGTTGTGAGTGACAAGCGCTAGCAATACCGGAGGAACAGCGGCGATGATAGAACCGATATTGGGGATATAATTTAGTAAAAATGCAAAGACGCCCCACAAGATAAAGTAATCAATATCAAGTACCCACAGAAAGCCCGCAGCCAACACGCCCGTTGCCAGTGATACCAAGGTCTTAATTGCCAGATAACTGTTGATGGAATCCAGAAAGCGGTCAATCTGTTTCATTTTCATATCCGGGTCATCCAGCGCCAGGTGCACTTTAGTGCTGATCATTGGTGCTTCAAAGAGCATAAATACCACAGTCAGGAGGATCAGGAAAATATTGGCCATGACGCCGCCAAAACCAGTGAGCATATTGGTTGCAACATCAATCATTTTTCCCGGATCAAAAAGTGCAATCAGTTGTTGTTTGTCTACCAAAATATTGTACTGAGCCGCCATATCGACAAACCAGATAAATTTGCTTCTCAGCGCTTCACGATATTGGGGTAGCTGGCTGGAAAAATCATTGAGCGACTGGCCAACCAGACCTGTCAAACTCATGCCCATCAGCATGACCAGCATAATAATCAGGACAATTGCCAGCCCCTTAGGGATCCGGTAATTTGCGAAAAACTTCAAAAGTGGATTGCAAATAATGGCAATAAAGGCTGCCAAAACAAAAGGGACAACAATTTCGTTGGCCAGTTTTATTCCGGCTAAAACAATGAACAATGATGCGATAACGACTAAGCTTTTAGTGATCCCAGACAATGAAGACACGACTTTTCCTTACATTAACTGTGCGAAACCGGTGATTATTCCCGGTATATGACCCGGGCATTGGGCAATTTCTGATAAAAAATGGCCGTCCGGGTGCTTCATTGTAACGGAATTTTACATCAAAGCACGCACAACTATTAAATTGATCGTCAATACACTGCACTGAGTATAAGAGACTAAATTATTAAAAATGGGTTATACATGAATGTATTAATTACCGGCGCCACCGGACTGATAGGCTCAGAACTTTGCAAGTTCCTGGTCAACAAACACAAAATAATCGTCTTAACACGTAATGTATCTGGAGCCAGACGCAAGCTGGACAGCAAGATTGAACCCATAGATAGCCTGGATCAGGTTAATTTCAATGAGCTGGATGTCGTGATTAACCTAGCAGGAGAACCCATTGCAGACAAACGCTGGACGGACAAACAAAAAGCACGCATTGTGGACAGTCGAGTTTTATTGACGCGTGAACTAAGTGCGCGGATCCGAGACTGCCAAACCCCACCACATACCTTTATATCAGGTAGCGCCATTGGTTATTACGGCAGGCAAAGTGCAACCGTCAAAGTGGGGGAAGATTTCGACGAGCCCTACCAGGAGTTTAGTCACCGGCTGTGTAGGGAGTGGGAAGAACAGGCTAATCATGCTCAGAGCGAAAAAACGCGAGTCTGTATTGTCAGAACGGGCATAGTATTGTCGAAACATGGTGGCGCCCTGAAAAAAATGTTACCCGCATTTAAATTTGGGATGGGCGGTCCGATGGCCAGCGGAACACAGATGATGTCCTGGATCCACATCGACGATATGGTGCAGTTACTCTTATTCTTACTCAAGCATCAGGAGCTGTCCGGCGTATTTAACGCCACAGCCCCGGCTCCCGTGTCGAACAAAGAATTTGCAGAGCGTCTGGCGCTGACACTCAGGCGACCGGCCATGTTTACTATGCCTGAATTCGTGCTTAAAGCTATGTTTGGTGAGATGTCAGAGCTACTTATTTATGGCCAGCGTGTGTTGCCAAGACGCGCGCTCAAGGCCAACTACCGTTTTCGTTATCCAAACCTTGAAGAAGCATTACAGCAGCTTTTACATTAATACGCATTTCACTTAATGCCTGTTCAATTTGAGGAGCAAAGAGGTATAACTTGGCTTATTGCAGACAATAAAAAAGCGCCTTACGGCGCTTTTTACATATAAGCCTGCTTATGCAGTCAAAACTTTAATGAGTCTTTCCTGTTCAACATTTTGAGTATCATTCACGACCTGTGACAGGTAGCAAGTGAGGTAATACTCCAGTGACTGGGCGCCACCCTGTAACTTGGCTTCCAGTAACGCTACCTGCTCTGCCATTCTAGCTTGTTGAAAGCTTGCAGGAGAATCATTGTTCGTCATCACTTCAAGTCGCAGCAATAATTGCTCAGCAGTTAGTCCTGAATCATTCCCACTCAGCCAGTTGCCTGGTGGTGTATCTCCGGCACGAACGGCCTCAACCAGCTCATTAAACTTTTCGCGACTCTGCGCCGAGTATAGCTCATTCAACTTTGCTTCTATCTGTTCTAACAACTGCTGTTTGGTTTTTCTCAGCGATGCAAGCACCTCTGTGCTAATCACTGCCTCTTTGACCGACAGCAGCTCTGACTGAGTTTTAGCATCTATCATTTGGCTGTCCAATTCAGCCAGCAACTGACGTTGCTGTGCTTCCTGCGCCTGAGCCTGTTCACGTTCCGCGTTTTTCTGCTCCTGACGTTTGCTAAATACCGCATCGTTGTGCTTTCTGAATTCCTGCCATAAGGTGTGCTCCTGCTTAGTGCCGGCAAAGCCAATTTCTTGCCAGCGTTTTTGCAGGGTTTTCAACGTATCGCAGGCTTGACCGACATCTTCCAGCTCCAGTTGCTCCTGCGCTTCCGCCACCAACTTTTGCTTCAACTGTGCATTGGCCTGATGACGGGCTTTCAATTGCTCATTAACCTGAGTATAAGCGTCACGATAACGTTTATTGAGTGCCTGATAGGTTGCCGCATCCAGGCTACCTGCACCGCGCCATTGTTTGTTGACCCGATTGAACACACTTTCGACCTGACGCCAGTCAGCTTCAGGCTGTTGCGTCAACGAGATGAGTGCGGCCATCTGTCCGACGAGTTCTTCGCGCTGTTCAATTACCTTTTTACGTTGTTCATCTTGCTCAGCAAAATAAGCACGACAAGGGGCGAATAACAACTCAATTTTCTCATCAAACTGAGCTGCCTGCGCTTTCTCCTCGTCGCTTTCAACGCGTCCGAGTTCATTCCAGCGCACTCGCAACAATTTAACCTGTGCTGCACGGGCTTTAGGATCGACTTCCTGCTCCGTCAGCATCTCATCTAGCTGCTGCAATAACTCAGTACGCTTAGGTTGTGACGCATATTTTTGCCAGTCTTTAAGCTCCTGCAGGGCTTCGCTCAAAGTTGTGAACTGTTTTGCAAGCTGCTGTTTAAAGCCTTCACTCAGCTGCTCATAGCTTTCCATAAAGCCATTAAACACGCCAAACGCAACATTAAAACGACCCTGGTCAAGCAATCTTTGTACATCACGCGCTTTTTTGCGCGCTTCTTTGAGATGTTTTTCCTGCACATCAACCAAAGGTTTCATAGTCTGATTGAACTGAGTGCTGATTTCCCTGAGTTGTTCTGAGGCATGCTTCTTCAAAGCCGCAGGTAATTGGCGAAGTTGTGTTTGAGCATGCTGATAAGCCTGCTTCTGAGTTGCCAACACAGTATCAAGCTGCGCCAGCTCTTCGCTTGGCGCAACCTCTTTAAGTGCACTCAATGCCTTATCGAATTGTTCCTTTGCGCTTACAAGCTCAGGTAAACTTTCCAGCTGTCTGGCACTGTCACGCACCTTATCAAGTAACGCCTTTAGTTCAGGCTCATCATGGTAGTCAGACGCTTCGATATCACTTTTAAGCTGGGTCAGCTGTGTATGCAGCTTATCCTGAGCGGTCAGGTCCAGAGCTGTCACTGCATCAGAAAGTGCCTGCTCTAACTCGTCATACCCAGTTTCAAACGCATTTATTGCGCTCGCTTTCGCTTCAGCCTGCTCAGCTTGCTGCTGTGCCTGTTCAAACGCACGCTGCAATACCGCACGGTGCTTGCTCAGTTTTGCCAAGATAGATTCAAACTTTTCCTGGTTAGCCTGCCGTGCTTCTTCGCTCAGCCACTGTACTTCAAGCGCCTGCCATTGTGTCGTCAATGTATCAGACTGGCTGGCAACCACTTCATAATCCTGTTTGTCACGCAGCGCATTCAGTTTGGCCAGAACCAACTTGGCCTCCTGAGTCACCTGTGCTGGCATAATCTGGCTCAAACGTTGCTGCTCCAGCGTTTGCTCAAGCGCAGTACGCGCCTCCCCTGAGGCTGCCTTAAGTACAGCCTTTTCAAGTTGGTACTGAGCGATCAAGGGCAGTAACTGTACCTGTAATGATTCACCACCTTCTTTAAATGCTTTTTCAATCAACTTTGCATTGGCGAGGCGCTTGAGTAGTTTTGCCTTTTGCTCGTTAGCGATATCACTGAAAGCGACTTTTTCCAACGTTTTTGCGGGTGCATAACGGTCAATGTACTCGTCACGGATCTCCTGACTCAGGGAATTGGAACCTGATAACACAGCCTGAGAGATGTGCTGCTCTGCCAGTTCTTTCAATTCCTGATCTTGCTTATACACCTTCCACCACAAACTCAAATCATTCATTTTATCCAGGACTTTTTTCCTGAGCTGACTTGAGTCGTCTTCCAGCGCGAGTGTTTGTAACACGTCGGCGTCTTTGCTTGTGTCCAGTTTGTCCACAGCGGCTAATCGCACCTGTGTTTTCGGGTGCTTCCATTTAGGGGTAAAAAGGTTTTTAAAGATCATTTTCGCTAAACCTGGCTATTTCATTGTCTGCTTTAAATTCTTGTTGCAACTCGCGTTTGGATTTTTGCACCATTTCACCTTGCTCATTGATAGTGAACTGCTCTGTGCTTTTGGCCACTTTTGCCTGATATAACATGACCAGCTGAACGGTTTGTTCTTTTTGCGCATCACTGAGCTCGGTACCATCCGGCCAGCGTCCGGTAGCGGCGCCATACTGTAGTCGCTCATAAAGTTCCGGCGTTATATTTTTAACTAAACTGTCTATATTCATGTTCACTTTTTCTTTTTCAGTACCACTAAAATCACTCGGTTTACCAAATACCAAACCAGGCCAACACCAATTGCGCCCTTGGCAGCCAACATTTCCCATGTCCCTTCTACAGGCTGCTGCCAGTATAGGTATAAGAACCCTCCGAGAAATAAGATCAGCGCCAAAAATGAATAATTCATAATAGTTTGCTGCTTCTTAATTCGTCTGCGAACTGTTTCTCTGTGCAGAGATTCCTCATCCATATTCGCAAGATCAAAATGACAATTTGGGCAGGTTTTGTGCATAGAAGAAATGGGCTTGTTACAACTGGGGCATTGGGCAATTGCCATACTCGAGTGACTCCTAACGAAAAACTAGCATTTACACGCCGGCCACCTTTAGAGTGCTGATACCTGAGTACTTAGAATCGCGCTGACTGAGCAAAAAGCTGCTGTCAAATCAAGCAATAGTAAGCCCCTGTGGTACGACTGCTTCATAAAGAGTAAGACCAAAAAATAAGGCGCCATGTGGCGCCCTATTCTACTTGGTTTATTAAGGTTTGTCTTTTTGGAAATGCATTGAATTGTCTTTTTGTACCCTGGTATTTCCTTCAGACTGGCTCTGCTCTTTATCGAACTTGTCCCAATACTCATCAACAGAGTCTTTCATTTCTTTACGCAGCAACATGATCCCGAACAGGTTTGGCAGCGTCATTACGACAATGCCGACCGCTGCCAACTTCCAGATCAAGGTTGTATCTGCAAATGATGCCCAGAAGAACCCGGCTACATAAAAAACGCGATATGGCATTACCGAGCGTGAGCCCAACAAATACGTCATTGCTCGGTCACCATAGTATGACCAGGCAATTGCCGTAGAAAATGCAAATAACAGCAGACCAATAGAAACTATATACTGGCCATTTTCCCCAAAGAAGCCTCGCGTAAATGCCTTGGTTGTCAGCTCAGCAGAGTGAACCAGTGACTTACCTTTAATGCTAATACTGGTATCGACCAACATGCCCTTGTCGACTTCAACAGTTCCGGTATAACGGTGTTTCGCCGTGATCCCAAAACGGATATCTTCACCGATTGAGCGCGAGTGAATGACAGTAAAGTCTTTGTTGACCGCGACACCTTCGACAACACGGATGTTACCACTGTATGCCTCAACACTATGACCATCAATCCCATTGAGGTATTTGTATAATTCTTCCCGGTCACTGTCGTTCGATTCAACATAGTTGCCGTGCACTATGGTCATTGATGAACGCTCAAAGGTCGTTTCGAACTTCTCTGTCCACACACCAGAGGACAAGATAACCAAACCGGTCAGCGTACAGATCACTATGGTATCAATGAAGGGCTCCAGGATAGACACCATACCTTCAGAAACCGGCTCATCAGCTTTGGCTGACGCGTGTGCAATGGGTGCTGAACCCTGACCGGCTTCGTTGGAAAACAGACCTCGGTTTACACCACGGTTAAAGGCATAAGCAAAGGAGGCACCCAGGAAGCCACCCACAGCAGCTGAGCCACTGAATGCATTCATAAATACTGCAGCAAAAGACGGGATAATATTCTCAGCGTTATACAGAATAACGGCCAATGCGCCGATGATGTAAACAGCCGCCATCAAAGGTACGACCCGAGAGGTGATCGCTGCAATACGCTTGATACCACCAAGAATAACTAGGGCAAGTAAGATAGATAGCACCGCGCCGGTGACCATAGGTTCAATGTTGAAAGTGGCTTCCATACCCTGTGCGATGTTGTTGATCTGCGGTAAGCTACCTGTACCGAATGAGCTAATCACGGTTGCAATTGCAAACAATACCGCCAGCCACTTCATGTTAAGACGACGGTCCATATAGTACATGGGACCACCGGCCATAGTGCCGTCTTCTGCTTTAGTACGGTACTTGTGCGATAAGGTAACTTCAACAAATTTGGTCGTCATACCAAAAAATGCGGTCATCCACATCCAAAATAAGGCAGCCGGACCACCAATTGAAATTGCCAGTGCCACACCACCGATGTTACCAGTACCAACCGTCCCTGACAGGGCAGTTGACAGGGCCTGGAAGTGCGTCGTGTCCCCTTCATGACTTTTCTTATCGTATTTACCGGTGACAATTTTGCAGGCATGCTTGAAATACCGGATCTGTGGGAACTTTAAATACAGGGTAAAAAACAGACCCACTCCAAGTAATACATAGGGGAACCACCAGGAGCCCCCTAACAAGGCATCCAGACTATCCAGAAAACTTCCTAACGCGTCCACGACTCTTCCTCTTCTTCGTTGTTATTATATGCAAACAGGCAACCCATGAGGTTGCCTGTGATGATGATTATCTTAGATTATCGACCACGTTGACGATGGCCGCTAACGTATCCTGACCAAACTGATATGAACGGCGATCAGACCAGCCATAATGTGGATCAGGTAAATTTGCATTGTCCTTGAATGGCATCTCAATGGTATATGCCAGGGCTTTAAAGGCTTCGCCCACAGCACAAGATGCAACAGTCAGGTTAGCCTGACCTGGCTCGTCTTTCGGGTAGCCGAACTCATCCTGAAACTCTGGTGTAATAGTCAACAAAGCCTGCTTAAATTGCTCTTCCAGCGAAGCCAGACGGGCATCATAACTTGGGATCCCTTCGCTACCTGCAACAAAGTTGTAGGGCAACGCTTCGTCACCGTGAATATCCAGATACAAATCCAGGCCGGTTTCATGCATTTTGTTTAACACATGAAAAACCTCAGGCGAGTTTTCCAGCGACGGCGTTTGCCACTCACGATTAAGGTTCACCCCTTTGGCATTGGTACGCAAATGACCGCGCACGCTGCCATCCGGGTTCATATTTGGCACAATGTAGAACACCGCTTTCGACAACAGAGCTGCAGCATGCGGATCTTCGTCGTCCAGCAACTTGTGCAGCAGGCCTTCTACAAACCACTCTGCCATCGTCTCACCAGGGTGTTGACGTGCGGTGATCCAGATTTTTTTCTTTTCATCTCCCGGCTCACCGACACACAGCAAACTGATATCACGGCCATCCAGAGTTTCACCCAGTGTTTCTACGCGACATGCATCATGGCTCTGTGCCCAATACACCAGATCCAAATGACGCTCATAACTATACGGAGCAAAATAAGCGAAGTAAGTATGATGACACTCAGGTTCAAAGTCGATCACCAACTGACCATCCTGATAGGTGCTCGGCAACCGGAACCAGGTTTGTCTGTCATAAGAGGCCACAGCCTGATAGTCATCCCACCCTTCTGGGTAAGCCGAGTTTTGCAGATTGTTAATATGAAGCTTGTGTTCTACAAATGGCGTCGACTCAAGACGGAAGTGGAACCATTGAAAAAATTCAGAATCGTTATCGTGGTTAATTTCCAGCTGAATATCTAGTGGAGCCTCAGCAGAAATTACTTTGATATTTCCGCTGTCAAAATTACTGGTGATCTTCATCATATACCCTAAATAAAAAAACCATCTCATTGCGCCAGATGTTATGAGCAAAGCGCCTGACGGCACGTCACACAGTCAAGGTATTTTGTTTTAACCTTGATGATTTTTGTTAGTGATTTGTAGCAATAAATCTGCTGCAAGCCTAACACACCTGGTGCGAGACAAAAACAAAAAAAGCCAGCAATCGCTGGCTTTTTTGGACAAAGCGTGAATTAACGCGGCAGGCTCGGGAATTCCACCTCAGCCATATCGCGCATTACACGTACAACCTGACAGCTGTAGCCAAATTCGTTATCGTACCATACGTAAAGTACTACACGGTCGCCGTCAACAATAGTCGCTTGCGAGTCAACCACACCGGCGTAGCGGCTACCAACCAGGTCAGTTGATACAATTTCAGTCGACGCAGTGTAATCGATTTGGTCACGAAGCTCAGAATGCAAAGATGTTTCGCGCAGGAACTCGTTTAGTTCCTCAGCCGTTGTTTCAGCATTCAGGTTCAGGTTCAAAATAGCCATTGATACGTTTGGTGTAGGAACACGGATTGCGTTACCCGTTAGTTTACCAGCTAGCTCAGGCAATGCTTTTGCTACAGCCTTAGCAGCACCTGTTGAAGTGATAACCATGTTCAGTGCGGCACTGCGACCACGACGCTCGGCTTTATGGTAATTATCGATCAGGTTTTGGTCGTTGGTGTAAGAGTGAACTGTTTCTACGTGGCCATTCTTGATACCAAACTTGTCGTTTAGTGCCTTAAGTACAGGCGTGATGGCGTTAGTAGTACAGCTTGCAGCAGACACAATTTTGTCTTCAGACAGAATATCTCCATTGTTAACACCATAAACCACGTTCTTGATGTCACCTTTAGCTGGTGCAGTCAGAAGTACTTTAGAAGCGCCTTTAGACTTCAGGTGTTTGCCAAGGCCGTCTTCATCTTTCCATACACCCGTGTTATCTACAACCAGTGCATTCTCGATACCGTATTGAGTGTAATCCACTTCCTCAGGAGAGTTTGCATAGATAATCTGAATGTAGTTACCGTTTGCTTTAATAGCGCCTTTTTCATGGTCAACAGTGATTGAACCGTTGAATGGACCGTGAATTGAGTCGCGACGAAGTAAGCTTGCGCGTTTTTCAAGGTCACCATCACGACCACCACGTACCACAATTGCACGCAGTCGCAGGTCAGCGTGAGAACCGCCGCGTTCAATCAACAAACGCGCCAACAGACGACCGATGCGGCCAAAACCATACAGAACAACGTCGCGAGGGGCCGGACGGTTGCCTGTATTAAGCAGATCAGCAAGCTCAGCGTTCAGGTATTCTTCGATTGAACGACCTTCACCTGCGTTTTTATAAATGTAAGCATATGCCAGTTTACCTAAGTCAACACGGCCAGGAGCCAGTTCCATCTTGCTGATGGCTTCCAGGAAAGGAAAGCTCTCGCGCAAACGCAGTTTAGTTTCTTCGAAACGTGCGACTGTCTTATGGGCTTTAATAACATCGATGGTGCTGGTATTTACAAGAGGACGGCCATAAACCGCAATTTCAACACCCAGATTACGGTACAAACGACCAATGATCGGTTGCATGCTTTCTGCGTAGTCTTGACGTTCTTGCCAGCTGTTTTGATATTCTTGCTCGTGAGATAAGGTCATTTTTTCTGCCTAATAAACAATTTTTGAACGGATAGCCTAACCGAGCCTGATGTATTGCATAATTTGAGAGTCAACAGGCCCCAAGGCAGCGACATTTTAATTGAAATGGCTGCAATTCTCCACCACTTACTGAGAATTGTTACTGTAAAATTAACTCCACAGTTTACCTTACACAGATTGACCTGCCACATGAGCATTAAAATATAAGAAAAACAGCTGAGACGCGCTTTGGTTGCAATCCCTTGCTACACTTGAGGTAAATAAAGGGTGGCCAGAATTGTCGAAATTGGTACTATACACGCGCAACAACAAAGACTTGGAGTACGTACAACAATGAGGTGGTGGCTAATATCAGGCCTGTGTATTACGACAGCGTTGCTCAGTGGCTGCGATGACACAATCACGCTGAATAAAATCTGCACTGAGACCCCTGGGTTTTGTGAAGATCTCAACAAAGATAGCCATTGTAAAGAGGAGCGCGCAGAGGTGATATTTGCGCGTTATCAAGAATACAAAGCGCCGACAGATGACAATCGATACACTTTGCTGAAAAATTTTGAACAATATAACGAGTGTGTTTCTCTGGCCGCGCAAATTGAGCATATCAAACTAAAAGAAAAAACCACGTCACGCGTTGAAGGTCATCTGACCAGCCTTAAGGAAATGACTCGTATCTACCAGGACACAATCAACACGGAGCACCCCGGCCTGCTTTACTATCATTGGTCCAGACGGAACAATCGACTTGCGCTGAACAAGCTACTGAATATGCAAGATCAGGACAATGTAAAAAGCGACCCGGAAATACAGCTTTTTCTTGCTACTTTTTACGCGAAAATTGACGACGATAAAACCATTGATATTCTGTATCGAGTGCTTGAGCTAAATAAAGCGGGAGAAACACCGGATCCCGAAGTATTTGCCAGCCTGGTGAGTATTTTTTATAAGCAGCAGAAATATAAGCATGCATACACCTTTGCCCGCGTGGCGCAGCTATCTGGTTTTGAACACATTGATATTCTGCCGGTAGAACATAAGCTTTCCTCAAGCGGCAAAGACTTAGGTGCTCTGGATACTCTGGCCGCAAAAACCTGGGAAGAGATCAGCAATGGTGAGTTTCTCTCCCCGAGAGATTTCTAACGTCATACAAATTTATATCAGCCTGAGTAGCTAGCAATGGCTACTCAATTAGCTTTTGGCATTCAGCTCAGCCGTCACCTCAGCCAGACCGACCTGTGAAATACGCACCGAGATTTCTTTTTGTTTCGCACTTAGTAAAGAAATTCCCTCCGCAACCAGGTCATACACCCGCCATTGCCCTTTTTTACTTTTGCGAAACTTAAAATGGATATCGATATCAGGGCCCGCAGGTTGCTTAATTATCGCTTTGACGGTTGCATACTTGCTTTGTTCATCCATGGGCATAGACTCAAACTTTACCTGCTGGCCTTTGTATTGCATCAGCGCGCTTGCGTAGCTCACTTCCAGATAATGTTCAACCGCCGAAATAAACGCAACAGCCTCCGGTTTTGTAAGACCTTTAATGTGTTTGCCCAGCAACTTATAGGACACAAACCGAATATCAATATGTGACATCAGGTGTGCCCTCACTAATTTACGCATTTCTTGTGGGCTCGCCTGACCATCCTGATTGATTTGTTTGATATCTGAAAACAGGGTTTCCCCCACCTCATTGATGAGCGCCAAGGGTGCTTTAGAGGCCCATGTCAGGGATGAAAACAGCAATAAGAAAATTCCGACAAGTAATTTGTTCACGTTCGTTCCTCGATACTTTTATTAGTTGACTTCCTGGTCTAGCTCCAGCGCAGAGCATAGAGTCAGATGGTGTGCTATTAACTGTAACGCTAAAGTCATGTTGAGTGTGTGAAAAAGTGTATGGAAATCGTTCAAATTCAGGAACAGGTCAGGTTAACCCAGTGTGCACAGAAGCGCACAGATGATCTCTATTTAACGTTTAAGTACTTTCTTAACCACCCGGTGAGAATGCAGCCATTGTTTTGCGCTCTCTCGCTCAAGCGCTTCACTAATATAATACCCCTGCAAGTACTGGCACCCTTTACTATTAAGGTAGGCCGCGGTTTTGCTATCTTCAACTCCCTCAGCCACCACAGAGCAACCCAGTCGGTTCGCCAGATAAATGGTCGTCTCAACGATTGCCTGATCCTTGTCGTTACTCAGACAATTCGTAATAAATGAACGGTCTACTTTAATCTGAGAGATCGGCAACTCCCTGAGCATAGAAAAAGACGAGAATCCAGTGCCAAAATCATCGATACTGACTGAAAACCCCATATCAATCAACATGCCTATCATATACTTAGCCTGATCAACATCGACCATAACCATACTCTCTGTTAACTCAAATACGATACAGCTTGCTCGGATATTGTACTTTGATTGAAGCTCAACAAGTTGATTAATGAGATAACGACCATGAAAGTCCTGGCAGGATAAATTGATATGTACAGTCACGTTTGGCTCTATGGTCAGAAAGTGGCTTAACTCGCTGAATACACGCTCAATCACAAATGCGCTGACCTGTTTTATATAATTGTTTTTTTCGGCAATGGGAATAAAGGTCATCGGGCTGATAAAAGCGCCATCGTTACCGCGCCAGCGAAGTAAAGCCTCTAGTCCATGCACTTCATTATTATGCCCACACACCAGTGGCTGATAGTACACCTCGAGCTGATTGTTATTAAGCGCCATTTTTAGCGCGTTAAACAATTCAAACTCGGCTTCCACGTCATCGTGTAAAGTTTGGTCGAATATCACCAGGCTTTGACGGCTGCTTTTAGCTGCATACATTGCGATGTCGGCGTGCTTAAGCAGTTGGGTAACGGAGAGCTTTTCCTCTACACAAAAGATACAGGCACCTGCGCTGTAGAATACGTCGACCTGAACATCATCAATCACCAGACCGTCATTAAATGTTTTGAGCAGTGCATTATTGAGTCCAAATAACTCTGTCTCGCTTGCCGAATGCGTGACGATGACAAACTCATCTCCACCCATTCTGAAGACCTTGCACCCACGGGGATTCAAAGACCGCATTTTGACTGCAAATGCAATGAGTAATTTATCACCAAAAAAGTGCCCGAGCGCATCGTTTACTTGTTTAAAGTTATTGATATCCATGAGTAACACACTGAATGCACTACCTTTGGCAATACACTGCTCAATGTACTTGGTACATTCCTGACGGTTTTCGAGCTGTGTCAGAGAGTCGTGGCGGGCCTGATAGCGTTCACTCTCAGCAATATCCTGAAGCTGAAGCAGACTGGCACGGCTAAGCCGAACCACCACAACAACAAAGACAGCACCGAGCATCAGGATCACTGACAAACCTAATACCAAAGGGGAGTCGTTCTCAGTGCGATATACTTGATGTGCAAAGGCCAGATAACCACAGATAAAAAATAACACCAACGCAAATAACACCTGCCAGCCTCTGTTTTGCGCAATCCGACAGATATGTGTTGCAGGGAATAACGCTGCTACCAACAGCAGGAACCCAGTCAAAATAAGGCCTAAGCTCAGGTTTTCCACATCTACCACATTCACACTGACTGAAATGTACTGAGTATAGTGAACAAATCACTATCGCGCGTTGCAGATACAAGGTACATCGACCTGACAAGTGAATATTTAGCACCATCAGCTACCTGGGTTATCCATACTTATGCCAACCAAATCGACTAGCCGCACTGGCGCATTTGATGTAAAATACGCGCGTTTCTAAGCAAATCCATTCTGTTATTTTTGAGGAAAACCTGTGAGCGAACAAAAACAGTCTCTTAGCTATAAAGACGCAGGCGTTGATATCGATGCGGGCAATGCATTGGTTGAGCGCATTAAAGGGGTAGTTAAAAAGACACGTCGCCCTGAAGTGATGGGCGGTATTGGCGGCTTTGGTGCATTATGCGAACTACCAACCGGATATAAAGAGCCTGTCTTAGTTGCTGGCACAGATGGTGTGGGTACTAAACTGCGTCTGGCCATCGATCTTAAAAAGCACGATACCGTAGGTATCGACCTGGTTGCCATGTGTGTAAACGATTTGATAGTTCAAGGTGCTGAACCCCTATTTTTCCTTGACTATTACGCAACAGGAAAGCTGGATGTTGACACTGCTGCCGACGTGGTCACAGGCATTGGTACTGGCTGTGAGCTGGCGGGCTGCGCCCTGATCGGCGGTGAAACAGCTGAAATGCCAGGCATGTACGAAGGCGAAGACTATGACATGGCTGGTTTTTGTACCGGTGTAGTAGAAAAGTCTAAGATCATTGATGGTACTAAAGTTGCCGAAGGTGACCAACTTATCGCACTTGCTTCAAGCGGTCCACACTCAAACGGTTACTCGCTGATCCGCAAAGTACTGGAAGTATCTGGTGCAGATACCAGCGAAGAGTTTGCAGGCAAACCCCTGTCTGAACACCTGCTAGAGCCAACACGCATCTACGTTAAGCCGATTCTGGAACTGCTGAAAGAGGTAGACGTACATGCCCTGTCACACATCACAGGCGGTGGTTTCTGGGAAAATATCCCACGCGTATTACCAGAGTCAGCCAAAGCAGTTGTAAAAGGCGATAGCTGGGAATGGCCTGCAGTATTCAACTGGCTACAAGAAAACGGCAACATCAGCACCCACGAAATGTACCGTACATTCAACTGTGGTGTTGGTATGATCCTGGTAGTACCAGCCGACAAGCTAACGCAGAGTCTGGAGATACTAAAAGCACAGGGCGAGAACGCCTGGCACATTGGTGAAATTCAGGCTGCAAATGCAGGCGAAGAACAAGTTGAAATCCTGGGTGGTGCCGAGTAATGGCACCCAACCGATCTCCAATTCGTATTGTTGTGTTGATATCTGGTAGTGGCTCCAATTTACAGGCCATTATGGATGGCTGTCAACGCAACGACATCAATGGCGAGATCTGTGCCGTCATCAGTAATAAAGCCAACGCGTACGGGCTGCAAAGAGCCCAACAAGCGGACATTGAAACGCAAGTGTTAAGTCATAAAGACTTTGACAGCCGCGAAGCCTATGACCAACGTTTGGCGCAATTAATTGACTCTTATAATCCAGATTTAGTTGTATTAGCTGGATTTATGCGTATTCTAACTGCAGACTTAGTGCAAAAATTTAAAGGAAAAATGTTGAACATTCATCCTTCTTTGTTGCCTAAGTACCAAGGGCTGAATACCCACCAAAGAGCGATTGATGCAAAAGAAACGTTTCATGGCGCCAGTGTTCACTTCGTGACAGAAGAACTAGATGGTGGACCGGTCATCGTACAAGCCAAGGTGCCAATCCTGGCTGATGATACTGCGCAAACGCTGTCACAGCGGGTTCATGAACAAGAACATATAATCTATCCTTTGGTGGTCAAGTGGTTCAGCGAACACAGACTAACGATGGAAGCAGACTATGCCGTTTTTGACAATCAACCCCTTCCAGCTCAAGGCGCAACTTACCCAGAAGAATAAAAAATACAGCGCTTTACTATTAGGTTTAAGCGCTGTTTGTTCATCTTCCCTATTTGCCAGTGACATTGTACCCTACCGCGCTGAATATGACGTATTGCGCAAAGGCGAGGTTCATGGCAACGCCATCAGAGAGCTTTCGAAAGTCTCAAACGACACCTACTCACTCAACTACGAAAGCAATATCGAATGGATGATCTTCTCAGACGAGCGAACTGAAAACTCTCTGTTTACTTATCATGATAAAGTGCCAAAACCTTTGTTGTATACGCTAAAGCGCGAAGGCACTGGCCCCGATAAAAATTACAAGATCCGCTTTGACAGAGAAAATAAGCAACTCTTTAAAGACGATGAAAAGTATCCCATCAATGCCGACTGGAACGAAAAGCGCCAGGATGTTTTGTCATACCAGATAGCGCTGCGCAATGATGTGAAAGCCGGTAAAACCAAAATGAGCTACCCCATTGTGGATAAAAATGGCAATGTCCGCAGCTATGATTTTGAAGTGCTTGGCACCGAGGCCATCACACTGCCTATCGGTAATGTAGAAACCATAAAAATTAAGCGTCTGTACGATAATGACAAGCGCCAGGCCATGGCGTGGCTGGCACCAGCATACCACTACTCGGTTGTGCAAATGTTTAAAGGTAAAGATGGCGTGGAGCAGTTTATGATCCAGCTAAAAAGCTTTGATGCAGAGCAGCCGGCTCAGTAACATGGGAAGCCCTGATAGTCAGGGCTTTTTTGTGTCGTTAATTCAGAAAGCCGGCTCGACAGGTCGGCGCTATATTTTCTCTCCAAGCTTAAACAACACAGACTCTCCAGGTTCCATCTTATTCCACTGCTCATCATTCGTCAGTGGCCGGGTGGCAATCACGGTCACTACGTCATCCGGGGTGGTTTCTTTTTGAAAGTCCACCACCATATCCGCATCAATGAGTGTTGCCTTACCAAAAGGTGCACGACGCGTGATCCAGTGCAGATTGTTAGAGCAATACGCCAGTACAAATACGCCATCGGTCAGCAGCATATTGAAGACTCCTTTGTCCATCAGGGTCTTTGCCAGCTTAGCGGCGTAGCGAAATACGGTCGCCATGTTTTTTGGCCGTTTCGGGTATTTTTCACGGATCTTGTCCAAAATCCAGCAAAACGCCAGCTCGCTGTCGGTGTTGCCCACCGGCTTATAAAACTCGGTAGTCAGGTCCTTATAATTAGACAACTGGCCGTTGTGAGCATAGGTGATCTCCCTGCCCCACAGCTCGCGGGTAAAAGGGTGGGTATTCTCAAGGCAGGTTCTGCCCCGGTTGCCCTGGCGAATGTGGCTGATCACCGACACACTTTTGATCGGATAGGCTTTAACCAGCTTAGCAATTTCCGACTGACAGCTTGGCTCAGGGTCTTTAAACGTCCGACACCCTTTCCCCTCATAAAACGTGATCCCCCAGCCATCTTTATGCGGCCCGGTATTCCCTCCACGCTCCAGCAACCCGGAAAAACTAAAACAAATATCTGTGGGTACATTGGCAGACATGCCCAAAAGTTCACACATAGAATAAAAAGCCTTTAAATATCATAATACTAATCTGAGACATTCTCTTTCTTACTTTTTGGTCTCAGTGTTGGTCACAGTTTGTGCTTATGGTGACCTCAATGCTTGTGGGCCAAATTTTATCACCAAGTGGCGGAGGGTACCAACGCGCAATTTGCATTTATCGTCGTCAGCCACAGTAAAATGCAAACTTTGGTTCAGCGTTACTATTGAGGCTTCACTAGAGCGAGCTTTCATTCAGTGTTCAATGGACTGTAACGATTCTATACGCCAATAGTTTATTTTACCTTTGACATTACCCTTTAAAACTCAAGTTCTCATCCCCAGTCCCTGATACACCAACCCGTTTCATAGTGCATGGTAGCATGGGTAACTTCGAACAAAAGTACATATGGAGTAAGAATATTGCGCTCAGGGCTGGAGCTGCCGAAAGTGATATACGAAATTGCCAAACGAATGTTTTTACTGGTTGAAAAAATCTGCTTACTTTTTGGTTACATAACCACACAATTTAGGTACTATCGTTGGACGGAGTTCACTCCTATTTGATTGATAAATAATTTATTAGACGCAAAATACATATTGAGTAAAAGGTTATTATAACCACAACCAAAAAGGAAAGTTTAAATGATTTTAGCTAGGTTTATAACCCTAATATTTGCTATTTTCACCTCCATTTCATATGCAACTGGAAATGAAAGTAGTAGTAATCTATTAAAACCTCAGGTTCTGGGCAACTTAATTCAGCATGGTAACTTTGAGAGTGAGAATTTATTCAGATTCCCCTCTAACAGCAGCAACGTTGCCTATTTAACAGACCAAACTCCAATCAGCGGAAAACAAAGTGTAGAGGTTCATTTTACAGACATTGACGTCTATAGCCCTTACTACCACAGATATGTTTTCCCTGAAAATACCCAGCTCTCAAGCTTACACTTCAGTGGTTTAATAAAAATGATCTCCGGGTTCGATACAGAATCTATAATTGCCGAGGCTCATGTCACTTATCATAACGATGGACAATACCCTTACACTTATGAACGAGTAACACTCTCCGGTGGCAATAACTATAACACACCTTTCAATGTCAATTTGCCACTGGATGAAACCAGAAAGATCAAACTGGTGCATTTAAAATTCATGCATAACAGGAATCAACGCGACCTGTCTGTAATTATTGATGACCTGGCACTTCATACAGTTCCCAAAGGGTATGATAACTTGATCCCTCATGGTGATTTTGAAAGTGAAAACTTATTCAAATTTCCTTCAAATAGTAATAGTTCAGCTTATATAACCAACCAGTCCCCTATAATTGGCGAACAAAGTGCAGAAGTGCACTTTACTGATTCCAGTGTCTATAGCCCTTACTACCACAGATATGTTTTCCCAGAAAACACACAGCTTTCAAGTTTACACTTTAGTGGTCTAATACAAATGACCGCTGGTTTTGATACTGAGTCTATAGTTGCTGAAGCACATGTTACCTATCATAGAGACGATCAATATCCTTATACCTATGAGCGTGTAACACTATCCGGAAATGGCAGCGCAGTTACGCCATTTAGTGTTAACCTGCCACTGGATGAAACAAGAAAGATCAAGTTGGTACACTTAAAGTTCATGCACTACAAAAACAGCCAAGACATGTCCGTGCTTCTTGACGAACTTGCCCTTCATGTCGTTCATAAAGAGCGCCTTAATCTAATTCCTCACGGCGACTTCGAAAATGAAAATTTATTTATATTTCCATCAAACAGTGATGGCGTTGCCCATTTAACAAACCAAGCACCCATTAGTGGTGAACAAAGTGTACAAGTTCAATTTACAAACTTTAGTGTATACAGCCCTTACTACTATACCTACGTATTTCCTGAAAATACCAATTTAAAGAGTTTGAATTTTAGTGGGCTTTTACAAATGCTTTCCGGTTTTGACACTGAATCTGTGATTGCAGAAGCACATGTCACTTATCAGCGTGACGGTAAGTACCCCTACACTTATGAGCGGGTAACGCTATCTGGGAACGGTAATGCCGTGACGCCATTTGACGTCCACTTACCATTGGACGAGACCAGAACGGTGAAACTTGTGAACTTGAAGTTTATTTATACTCAAAGTCAACAAGATGCAACTGTCCTGCTGGATGATTTAGCGCTAAGTGTAATACCCAAGTGATACATTGATACGCAATACCCTCAATGTTCTTTCAAGGGCAGCAGTCGCTGCCTTTCTGCCTTAATTTGAGCGTGCACACTCAACGTCTCTTTAACTCGCGATGAATATCAGCAACATCGTTTAAGCTTATGACGATCACTCATTCGCTCTTCAGTTCAAAGGTAGTCAATGCGCACTTATCCGCATATCAATATACCATTTGTCGCTACCTTCAAGCTGCTTGCTACTTTCCCAAACAAACCCCTTGTCACTTATCTGACTAAAGCGAAAGCGTGCGGGTTGTAGCTCGCCGTTTGGCAGGCGCTGTTCAACTTCGAGGTGAACACCTTCTTTATCTCTGTGTGCAGTAAATGGGTTCAGGGTTGCGCTCATTTGCACGGGTAAGAACACCTGATGCCAGCGTTTGTCCTGAAGTGAAAAGGTTCTGAGTGTTCTGCCTGCGTAGGTTACCTTGCCCTGTTCATCCAGCAGGCTGAAATCGTCCACTACCATTTTATTGTCAAAGGCATAGTGAGCATGCCAGCGACATGGCGCTGAGAACAGTGTCTTCCCTTGCGGGTCCAGCTGCTCATACCGGCACTGCCATTGTCCTATCAAAAACGCGTAGTCGCTGGCTGCTGCGGGTGCCCCAAAGTAGAGCTCGGCGCTTTTTAAATGAAAGGAACAGACAATGAGCAAACATAAAAATAGACATCGCATAGTAAGATCATCAATAGAAACACGGATTTTCAGTATGCCGCCAAATATCAATACAACCAAGTCTTTGTCGTGTTATTCGCATGCTCACTTGATGCAGGCCGTTAAAACCCGACTATACTTGGGACACCACTTTCGAACACAATCACAATAAGCATATGCTATGGCACACACGCTTACATCCGAGCAATTAGCGCGCGGCTGGATACAAGCCTGGATAGACCAGGATATGGCGTGGTTGAACACCTATCTTGCTCCAGACTTTCTGCATATTAGTCCATTTGGCCGGTTAGCTGGTCGCGATCACTACCTGAACACAGTGGCACCTCTGGCGGCTAAAAGTGTGCAAAAGTTGACCATAGTTTCGGTGATTGCCGGACCAGATAAGTCTGCCATCTGGTTCGAGAACCACACTCCAGCAGGGGTTATTCCTTCTTGTGACTGGCTGACGGTCAAAAATGGGACCATTAGTCAGATCCACTCTTTTTACGACAGTGCCCATGTACGCGATACGCTGACGTCAGAGGAGCAAAGTCAGCTGAGTACAACCTTGCCTCCCAACTCATCCTAACGTGCATAGTCGTTTTGCAATCCTATTCAGCAATAATGCTAACGCAGGCGCACTCGCTGGCATACTTATTCACCTTTCATTTAAAATTAACCATCTAAACCAGCCGCGACCTTTTGTGCTGGCATAACCATACATCAAGCCTTTCAACAATGTATGTGAAACGGTGAGGTTTTACACTCAGTGCATACTTTTCCGCTGACACAAAGACTGAACAACAAACAAGCAAAACATAAATCGCATAATTAATTCAAATAACTGCATAGAAAGACCAGATAAAAGATAAACAAACCCACAAAATCACAAATTATCGTGAAAATTTTTTTATTGAAATTTCATGCATGAATTCGCCTAAAAACCCGTTGATAGTGAATATATTTGCAAATATAATAAATATTAATTCACGTACCTTTTTCAATGATCTTGTTACCTGATTCACTTTATGCTTTCTTAGTTTGCATAAAAACAACAACCAGTACATTTCAGGATGCGCTACAATGCTAAAACCTAAACTCATTTCTCTGGCCATCGCCGGTGCGCTGCCAGGCTCGCTGCTGCTGTCATCCGCAGTTAATGCCGACGAAGCCGGTGTGCAAGAAAAATCACTCGAAGTTATTCAGATCACGGCAACCCGACGCAGTGGCTCTGTACAAGAAGCTCCGCTCAACATTACTGCGCTTGATGCGGACGTTATGAAAGATCAGAACATCGGTGAGCTGGCCGATGTTGCACGCTGGGTACCGGGGCTGACAGTGACGGATCAGGGGGGTCGTTCAGGCTCACCTATCATAGTACGAGGTCTCAACACCAACTCATCAGGCCCCGGCTCAGATGGCGGCACAGTTGCTACCTATATCAATGAAATACCGGTGTCACTGGATATGCGCCTGACTGATGTAGAGCGAGTCGAAGTATTGATCGGCCCGCAGGGTACCCTGTATGGCGCGGGCACCTTAGGTGGTGCCATTCGCTACATGCTTAAAGCCCCTGAGTTAGATATCACCACGGTTCAGCTGTATGGTGATATGTTTCAGAACAAAGAAAGCGACTCTGTAGGTGGTGAAGGCGGTTTTGTCTTTAATGCTCCCATCATCGAAGATGAACTGGCGCTGCGTGCCAGCCTGAATCACTATAACGACCCGGGGTTTATCGATTACAACTATGTGGTACGCGAAGCCGGTGTATCAAAAGCCGATCCCGACTGGACAGATCAGAGTGCGGTAGATAACAACCTTCGACGGGTTGCCGACGCAAACGGCGAGACTACCACCACAGGGCGCATCTCTGTGCGCTGGAAACCAAACGACTGGTTTGACGGCACGCTCAACTACTTTTATCAGAAACAAGAAAGTGAAGGCCGCTCTATTGTACATTATCAGGCGCTCAATTCAGCAAACGGACTGAATGATCGTATCGGTAAGTACGAATCTGGCTATCGTTATGAAGAGCCCAGAGACAAAGAAGACGATCTGCTAAGCCTGGAGCTGAAAGCCGATCTGGGCTTTGCAGAGCTGGTCTCAGCATCAGGCTGGTCCAGCTTTGAAGCCGACGGTCAACGCGATCAAACTGACTTGCTGATCCGCCTTGATTACGGCTATGAAGAATTCCCCTCTTTCTCAGCATTTACCCGCGAAGAAGAAAAGGAAGATACCTTCACTCAGGAAATCCGCCTGGTATCGCAGGGCGACTCCGACTGGAACTGGATTGTTGGCGGTTTCTACAACAAATTTGAAAGTGATGCCAGCAGTAAAGAATTTACCCCAGGTTTTGGTGAATTTGCCGTTGCCAATTTTGGTGGTGAGCAAACCCGTCCTGACAATCTCGAGTACTTTTCTATTGACCGAAGTGAAGTAACCGAACAGGCACTGTTTGGTGAAGTTGGCTATCAGGTCTCCGACAAATTAACAATCACCCTTGGGGCGCGTGCTTATAAATATAAGGTCAGTGCAGAGTCAGGGGTTGATTTTCCGCTGAGTAACACCTTATTTAACGGCGCAGATCCCAATACAATCGAGATAAACGTTAATCCGGTTGCGCCACAAGATGATAGCGGTAACTTGTTCAAGTTTAATGCTAACTACCAGTTTACAGATTCTGTCATGGCCTATATTACTGCCAGTGAAGGGCTTAGAATTGGCGGCTCTAATGGTATTTCGGCTTGTGAAGAAGGTGACTCTAAAACTCAGGTTGGCTGTGCTATGCCAAATGAGATGCTCTATGAAGCTGACACAACAACAAACTATGAAGTGGGTCTGAAGAGTACCTGGTTAAAAAACCGCTTACACTTTAATGCGGCACTGTTTAACGTTGACTGGGACAATGCCCAAATCTCTGGTGCTACTGTTATCGGGCAGCTACCTTATACATCCAATGCAGGTTCTGCCAATGCCAAAGGGGTTGAGATATCCACGCGTGCTATTGTGAATGATTTTATCAGTATGTATGCAACCTATGCCTACACTAAGGCTGAGTTAACCGCAGATGCACCTTTCCTGTTTAATGTCGACGGCACAGATGGCGCCAAAGATGGCGACAGGCTGCCAGGTTCTCCGGAACATCAGTTCTCGTTGGGCGTAAACTATTCAACAGAAGTGATGGGCGATAAGACCTTAGATATCAACTATGGTTTAACCGCACAGAGCGATATCATTTCCAAAGTTGGTTTGCGCGATAGCGGCGAAACCCTGTCTGGTTATGGGATCAGTAACCTCTCTGCCAAGCTGACCGGCGATATGTGGTCTGCCACTTTGTACGTAAACAATTTATTCAATAAGTATGCGTTTACCTCTGTGCGCCGGGATGTTCGGGATATCACCACCTCCAATGGTGCTGAGATCCAGCGTAACTATGGCCATTACCTCAATAAGCCTCTGACAGTCGGGATTAAGTTCGACTATCAATTTGAACTTTAGTAAATTTAACTCTCCCACTCCCAGGCTCATCCATAGTGATGAGCCTTTATGTTATTAAAAGTGACCAATCAGGATGATATCAATCCAGCAACGACATAAAAGCGCCGTGGCAGCTCTGAATCAGGGCCAGCTGGAAACGGCCCATCAGCACCTTGTACACCTGTTGCGCGATGCACCCGACTATGCCGACGGATACTTTCTGCTTGGTGTGATCAACCTTCAGGTCGGGCAGTTAAAAAAGGCTGTCAGACTGTTTGAAAAAGCCCTGGGGTTGCACAGCAGCGATGAGTACCGTGCGCAATTAACTAAATGTTATGCCTTACAAGGAGAGCTGTCGCTGGCCCGCAAAACCGCAGAGCAGACAAACCCGGGGTCACTCACCCGAGCACTCGATGCCGACACCTTTGGCGTGGCGCTCAGCCATGTGGGTTTGCATGAAAACGCACTGGCCTTTTTCCGCCAGGCTCTGCAACTGACCCAGAATAATCCCCAGTATTATTATAACTTTGGCGTAAGTGCGAAATTTGTCGGACTGTTTAATGAGGCTGAACAAGCGTTTGAGCAGGCACTCGCACTGAACGCTGATCACCACAGAGCCCACTTTGCGCTGTCAGATCTAAAAAAAGCGACCCCTGATGCACATCATATTGGACGTTTACAGGGAGCCTTCGAGCGGGCAAGCTCCCCTGAATCCAGGTTGCACCTGGGTCATGCTCTGGCCAAAGAGTATCAGGATCTTGGCAAATTTAATGACGCCTATCATGCACTACAGCAGGGCAAAGCAGCATTGCATGCGGCACGCCCATTTGACCACAAAGGCAATGAAGCACTCTTTGAGCGCATTCAGAGTCTCAGTCAGGCTGAGCCCTATGATCAGAACGCCGGCCACTCAAGCCGTGAGCCCATCTTTGTACTGGGTATGCCGCGCTCCGGCACCACTCTGGTTGAGCGGATCTTGTCCAGTCACAGTGAGGTGATGTCAGCCGGTGAGCTACAAGATTTTGGGATCAGTGTGAAACGTCTGGCTCAGACGACCAGCCAAACCGTACTGGATCCCATCACCCTGGAGCAGGCCTATAAATGCTGTGCGCAGCAACTTGGACAAACTTATCTGGATGCGACCCGGGTAGTCACAGGTAGTCACGCCCATTTTGTTGACAAGTTACCCTTTAATTTTTTCTATGTTGATTTGATCCGCCGGGCACTGCCTAATGCCAAAATAGTCTGTCTGATGCGTGATCCTATGGACACCTGTATTGGTAATTTCCGCCAGCTTTTTACCATCAATAACCCCTACTACGCCTACTCATTGGATCTCATGGATACGGCACGATTCTATGCCCGCTTTAATCACTTAATGCAACACTGGAAACAGCTCCATGGCGAGCAGTTTTATATGATGCAGTACGAATCGCTGGTCGATAATCCGGAGCAAGAAATCTCAAAGCTTTTGGCTTATTGCGAGCTCCCCTGGCAAGACAGCTGTATGCACTTTCACCTTAACGATGCGCCGGTATCGACGGCCAGTAAAGTACAAGTACGAGAGCCACTCAACCGCCGGGCAATCGGGCGCTGGAAACGCTTTGCGCCTCATACCGATGCAGCCAAGTTATTTCTTAATGAACAAGGGATCTTATTCTGACTTGAATATGAAGGCTAGCCAGCGTGCATAGTGCCCTGGCTAGAGTGCATCTTTTGCTTACCCGCTAAGTGCTGGGTTAAATGTCTGTGGACTTACTTCGCTTCCTGTTCAAGGCGCAACAGCAGGGCTTTAATGTCGTCTTTGGCACCTATAATATGCTTTTTCAGAAACTCGCAGGCACCGGCTTTGTCTTTTTCGTGGCACAACTTAAGTAAAGTGCGATGCTCTTCTGGCGCCGTTTTCAAACCACCAGCAAGCAATATATGCATACGAACATACCGTTCTGAATTTTTACTGTACACGTCGACCAGCTCACGAGTCTGAGGGCGCTCAGCTCGGCTATACAGTTTGCTGTGAAATTCGGCATTGAGTTTACCCGTTGCCAACTGCGTATCACCAGCATCGGTCGCTTCTTCCAGATCGGCCAAAATGGCTTCAGCTTCAAGCAGGTCTCGTTTGGTCAGATTTTCAATTGAATGGCTCAGTAACTCCGCTTCCAAAATCGCGCGCAAATCAAAAATCTCATCAATTTGCTCTGCGCTCAATCGGGTCACGGTAGCCCCTTTGTGTGCTTCAAAGTTTACCAACCCCTCCGCTTCTAACTGCAACAGTGCTTCTCTGACAGGGATCCGGCTGACATTCAGTTCATCGGCCAGTGCGGCCTGACGTAAAGGTTCTCCGGCTTTAATTTCGCCACAAAGGATTTTTTCTCGGATCGCTTCCGCAACCAGTTGAGTTCGGGTTTTATGTACAATCGCCATAGGGTTAATTAATTATTATCATTGGGATACATTATACGTGCATTGCCATAAATTGCACGCTGTGAGGCACATAGTTCGCGCTCTATGAGATGATATCATGATCAAATAGGCGATTGCACAAGCTAAGGAACAAGCTTATGCAACCGCACTCCACGGGGGTTACAGACGTTCTATCTTCTGTGATTGCCTAACTCTGTACACATAATGGTCGTAAGAACCGCGTCATCGCTTGTATCCCGACAGAAGTCGAACGGACATCCGTCGATGACGGATACGGTCCGCCGTGATTCATCGACCCGCACACCTCAACACCGGTTGGCATCTGGCCAAAGATGAGACGGCCTACTTTGTAGCTCAATTCATCCAAAAGCGTTTCCTGCACCGCGGCTTCCGCCTTAGTGGCATGCACACTGGCTGTTAACTGGCCTTCCAGTTGCTCCACAACACGCAACAGCTGTGCTTCATCACGATATCGAACGATCAGAGCACTGGGACCAAACACTTCTTCGTGCAAGCTGGCATCCTTGATGAAGTCTTCCGCCTCACAGGCAAACAAATGGGCGTTGGCATGAAAAGGCTGGCTCTGCTGAGCACAAGCCAGTGTGCTGACATGAGGATTGCGCTTCAATTCATCCATGGCTTTGTCAAAACTACTCAAAATTCTTGGCGTTAACAAAGTATCCGATGGTGCGGCTTCAATTGCCCTTGCGGCCGTCGCTTCAAACTGAGCTTGTCCATGAGGAAGCAGCCACAGTCCCGGGCTGGTGCAGAACTGACCATTACCCATCAGCAAAGACTGTACTAATGCTGTGGCCAGTGTTGTGCCCTGCTCTAGTGCATACTCAGGCAAAATCAGTTGCGGATTAACGCTGCCCAATTCACCATACAGGGGGATCACTTCTTCACGCTGATGAATGGTCTCTAGCAAAGCTTTTGCCACATTCAGCGAGCCGGTAAAACCGACCGCTTTAACCGCCGCAGCACCAACCAGTTGATGGGAGAGTGCATAGTCTGCGCCCTGGATCATCGAAAACACGCCATCTGGCATTTGGCACTCGCGAATGGCACGCTCAATGGCGCGCGTCATTAACTCGCTGGTACCCGGGTGTGCGGTGTGGCTTTTCACAATCACTGGACAACCCGCGGCCAGTGCAGCGGCCGTATCACCACCTAACGTCGAAAAAGCGTAAGGAAAGTTAGATGCACCAAAAACCGCCACCACGCCGACAGGCAAATAACGCAACTCAGTGGCAGGTTTAGGTAAGGGTGCTCGGTCTGGATCTGCGGGGTCCTGACGTGTCAGTGCCAGTGGTGCCAGGTCCTGCTCAAGCGCTGCTGCAAATGCGTTGAGTTGATTTACCGTGCGCATCCGCTCGCCTTCCAGTCTGGCTCTGGGTAGCCCGGTTTCCAGCATTGTGGTTTCAATCAGACCATCGCCCAGCGCAAGGACCTCTTCGCCAATTTTACGTAAAAAGGCTGCACGCTGTGCATACGCGATACGGCGATAGGTTTTAAATGCGGTTTGCGCTTTGGAAATTGCGTCGTTCAGCTGCGCATGATCGGCATTAAAAAATGGCTGATGATGTCTTTCATTAGTTTGCGGGCAAAACGCAAAAAACTGCCCATTGTCTGCATTGCCGCACCATTGTCCGGCAATAAAACTCTGTCCTGTCAAAGTCATGGCTGTCTCCTTAAGACAAATGGTGTGAACAGGCTAGCATCAGCCTGTTCACGGTTAAAGCACCTGAAACCCGAATGCGTATGGGTCGTCGTCATCCACGGTAATACAGTTATGCCCTGTCACACGGGCCCAACCCTGAATGCTGGGCAATATGGCACTGTGACCGGCGATTTCTGTGGTGCCCTCGATGCGACCAATAAACTGGCTGCCAATGTAGCTTTCGTGAATAAAGTCCTCGCCACTTTGCAGTGCGCCTTTTGCAAACAGCTGAGCCATACGCGCACTGGTACCGGTGCCACACGGAGAGCGATCTATCGCTTTGTCACCATAAAACACCGCGTTGGCGGCACTGGAATCAGGCTGTTTGGGGTCACCTGTCCACAACACATGAGAGGCACCGCATACCGTCGGATCGAGTGGATGTACACAGGCAATCTGCGCATTGACGGCATCACGGACTTTAGGGCTCATCGCCAGCAGCTCAGCGGCGCTCGTCGCATGCGTGCCTTTAAAATTGCCCTGAGGTTCAACAATTATGTAAAAATTCCCCCCATAGGCAATGTCGATCTGCAGCTCCCCTATTCCGGGAACTGAGACCACCTCATTCCTGTGTGCCAAGAATGCGGGAACATTAAACAGCTTGACCCATTCCACCTTGCCATCGCGCATCGAATAATAAGCGTCGACCCGCCCGGCAGGGGTATCTAACCTGAGACGTCCTGGCTCTTTTGGTGTTACCAGCCCCTGCTGCAGCGCAAATGTCACGGTACCTATGGTGCCGTGCCCGCACATGGGCAAACAGCCAGAGGTTTCGATGAACAAAATAGCTACGTCACCGTCTGCTGTGGTAGGTGGATACAAGAATGACCCCGACATCATGTCGTGCCCTCTGGGCTCAAACATCAGTGCACGACGGATCCAGTCAAATTCGGCCAAAAAGTGCTGGCGTTTATCACTCATGGTCGCGCCTTGAAGCTGTGGATGTCCACTGGTTACCAGCCGTACCGGGTTGCCACAGGTGTGCCCGTCAATGCAGAAAAATGTTCCCTTATTCATAGGCTTAATCCAGATTAAACTTGCTTAAATCAATCCGGTTAGTCAGTGCCTCATCATACAAACGACGAACATAGGCTTTCTCATCTTCGGTCAGCGGTAAACGCGGAGAGCGAGTCACTTCACTGCCGCGTCCAGCCAGTTGCTCTGCATATTTGATGCACTGTACCAAAGTTGGGATAGTGTCCAGACGTAGCAAAGGCAAGAACCAGCGCCACAGCTCACGCGCTTCTTCGTAACGGCCCTGCTGAGCCAGCTTGTAGATAGCAACGGATTCACGGGGAAATACATTTGTCAGGCCAGAGATCCACCCGGTTGCACCCAGCATTAAACTTTCCAGTGCGATATCATCTACCCCGCCGAACACCACATAGCGATCACCAAAGGCCGAGAACAATTCGCTGATCCGGCGAGTGTCTTCTGTTGCTTCCTTCACAGACACGATATTGGCTTCTTCAGCAAGGGTTTTCATGCCTTCAATTGAGACATCCACGCCATAAGTCACCGGGTTGTTGTATATCATGACAGGCAAGGTGGTGTTGCGTGCAACCTGCTGATAATGGTGGATGGCCTCTCGCTCTGTAGAACGATAAACCATGCCAGGCAGTACCATGTAACCGTCAACACCGATTTCTTCAGCGTCGCGCACAAACTCAACAGCCAGTGCTGTGGTCGTTTCGGCCACACCCGAAATAACGGGTACTCGTCCTGCAACCACTTCTTTTGCTGCACGCAATACATCGCGTTTTTCCTCAGCACGTAGCGAGCAGTTTTCACCCACTGTGCCTAATACAATAATACCGTGCACCCCTTCTTCAATCAGGGTGTTGATCATCGCTTTGGTGGTGTCAAAGTTGATGCTTTCGTCGTCATTAAACTGGGTCGTTACTGCGGGATAAACACCCTGCCAATCTACTTTCATGATAAGTCCTCTGCTTAGTTTGTGCTTGCCATCATAGGTATATTGTATACAATAATCAATATCCAAATTTAAGAAAATTGCCAGAACGTCAAAAATTGCGGCACACAAATTAGTAAACCAATGAAAACTATACGGTTTATTTTTTGGTTAGCTTTACAGTGGCATCTGGTTGATAACATGCAATCTGACAAACGAGAATAACAATGACACATTCACTTCAAATTGCAGTTGTGGGAGCTGGTGTAATTGGCTTGTGTAATGCCTTACAACTCGCCCGTCAGGGACACAGTGTCACGCTGTATGACCCGGCAGGTATTGGTGAGCAATGTTCGCGAGGTAATGCCGGTCACTTCGCAACCGAGCAAGTATTTCCGTTGGCTGACAAGGCCCTGCTGCCTCGCTTACCCATGATGCTGCTCGATAAGCTCAGTCCCCTGCGCATTGATCACAAATACTTTATTAAAGCACTTCCCTGGCTGAGCCGCTTTTGCCTGAATATGCTGCCGGGCCGGTTTAAACGCCATACCCAGGCTTTGCGGGCACTAAACGAAGCAGCCTTACCGGCGTTCAGGCAGCTTTTGCAGGAGGACTTTGAGAACAACATCAGCCTGCGTGGCAGCCTGCTGACCTTTGAACATGACAGAATCAAAGAGATCCGCGCCATACAGCATAAATACCAGCAACAAGGGGTTGCCGTTGAGTTGCTGGACCGCACGCAACTCTTTGCGCTGGAGCCAGGCCTGAGTCGCAGTATTCACTACGCGCTGTACTTTACCGAAGTGGGCCATACCTCCGACCCTTATCAGCTAAGTCAGGCTTTATTTGAGCAGTTTACAGCACTGGGAGGAACCTTCGTTAAGTCCGAAGTATGTGCAATCACCCCCCAGGGTGAGTGTTCAAGCAGCCCTGACCTGGCTCAGGTAAAGCTAACCACACTGACACAAGGTTGCCGCACTTTTGACCGGCTTGTATTGGCCACCGGGGCATGGAGCAAAACTCTGTGTGCTCAGCTTGGCTATAAACTCCCAATCGAAGCAGAGCGTGGTTACCACACTATGCTATCGGTCTCCTGTGGCCTGAGCCGCCCGGTGGCCTCTGCCGATCGCCAGTTTATCATGACCCCCATGCAACATGGTCTGCGTCTGGCAGGGACCGTGGAGTTTGCAGGCCTGAACACCCGCCCTAATTATGAGCGTGCAGAGATGTTACTGACCCATGCCCGGGCCATACTCATGGACAACAACACTTTGCAACAGGGCGAACACTGGATGGGACCGCGGCCCTCACTGCCCGACTCTTTGCCGGTGATAGGACAAGCTCCGCATCATCCGAGCATTTACTTTGCCCTGGGACATCAGCATCTGGGCCTGACTCAGGCCGCAATCACCAGTGAGCTCATCGCACAGTGCATTGCAAATCAACCAACAACGCTGGATATTGGCCCCTACAGTATTGCGCGTTTTCAATAACGAAAAATAAACAGGAATCATTATGAAAGGCATAGGTTACCAAAATCGTGAAGCCGCACTGGCCGCACTGACAGATATGACGCAGGATGTGGTTGCTATTAAACCCGAGGAGTATTTGCATCGCATAGAAACAGCGCAAGCCTATATGCGTCAGCACAAAATAGCAGCTGTTTATCTGAATGCTGGCACCAATTTAAAGTATTTTACGGGTTTACAGTGGTATCCGAGCGAGCGTATGGTCGGCGCCATTTTGCCAGCGCAAGGCGAAATACAATTTATAGTACCGTTTTTCGAAGTCGGTTCGGTCAAGGACTATCAGGTGATAGAAGGCCCTATGCATACCTGGCAGGAAGAGCAGTCCCCCTACAGCCTGTTGACCAAGGTGCTGACTGATCTGGGCATTTCACCGGATGCGACGCTGGGCATTGATGAAAGCGCCGCTTTTTTTATCGCCGATGGCATTCGTCAGGCCGGATCGGCGCTCAACCTGATCAACGCCAAGTGCGTCACGGCCCACTGTCGCATGCATAAGTCTGACTCAGAACTGGCCCTTATCCAGCGGGCAATGGACATGACGCTCGCAGTGCACAAAGCAGCGGCCTCGATACTTCATGAAGGGATCACCACCACGGAGGTGGAAGCCTTTATCAATGAAGCGCACCGTAAAGTGGGGGCAACCGGCAGTTATTTTTGCATTGTGTTATTTGGCACAGCCACCTCTTTTCCGCATGGTGTAAAAGACCCACAGACGCTAAAACAGGGCGATGTTGTATTAATAGATACTGGCTGTAAGCTCCATGGCTATCTGAGTGATATTACCCGGACCTATGTATTCGGTGAACCAACAGCACATCAACGCACCATGTGGCAACACGAAAAAAATGCCCAGCTCGCCGCATTCGAGGCCGCGCAAATTGGCACTCCTTGTGGCGATGTCGATTTTGCCGCACGCAGCTATCTCGCAGCACAAGAACTGGGACCGGATTATCAGTTACCTGGCTGTCCACACCGAACCGGTCATGGTATTGGTCTGGACATTCATGAATGGCCGTATCTGGTAAAAGACAATCCGCAGCCGCTGGCGGCCGGTATGTGCTTTTCTAATGAACCTATGCTGGTCCTTCCGGGTGAATTTGGCATCCGACTGGAAGATCATTTTTATATGACGCCGAACGGACCAAAGTGGTTTACCCAACCTGCACATTCAATCGACGATCCATTTGGGTTAAGTAACTAATCAACTTCAGGCGCCGTGCTCCAAACGGCGCCGCCATAAACCAACCTATTTTAATCAATACACGTCTTCGCACTCAACACAGGTTCACTTCAAATGGCATTGAGCGATTAAACACAAATAAAAACAATGCGTCATGGTAAATGATTTTCCCAATCACTTTGTGAGTCGACCAACTTTCCGTGAAATACTCACTCAAAAATATACTACTGCTTTGTATTCATTGAATATACTTTTATTTAGTAAAAATATTTGACCAATTAAATTGTATGCGATTAAATACAGTGGGCGGCGCACCCAATCAACCCAAAAAAAGACGCTGCCCGAGACGATTACATACCCATATCAACAAGGAATTATCATGAAACTAAAGGTTAAAAAGACCCAACTAAAACGTTTATCGGATAAACACGCTGGATTGGCAAAGCACGCCACACCTCAGGTTGCTGGCGGTCAGCAAGCTGCGTCTATTTCTGCAGGCGTGTTATGTGTGATTACATCGCTGGTGGACTGCTCGCAGCAGTGCTCAAAACTGGCTTGCTCTGGGGATTACTGCAAGCTGTAATTCAGTCTGCACGGCACAACCTCTGAGCTGAATACTCAGAGGTTCAGTAGTGTTCGGGATTAGAAGTAATAGCCTACATTGATGTTAAAACGGCGCTCAAAACCCTCACTGTCACCTACAAGCGTGCCACCAACAAAAGGTTGATTTTTGGCATGTACCAAATCGACATAGGCAAATACAGGGCCTGCCGCCACAGCCATACCGGTGATGTTCATCCAGGTGTTTGCGCTGTCATCAGATTTGCCATGCATCAAGCCAAAGTCATTATAAACGGTCAGCTCAGTTAGCGGTCCAAACTCAACCTGCCAGTCATAGGACACGCCCATAGTCGTCGACGAAGCCTTTGCCGCTATGGTGTCGTACATCGCATTTGCAGCAACCGCAATCTGGGTAAATTCATCGACCTGATAATCATACTCGGTGTGTTGAAAATGGACATACCACTGATGATATCGATTAGACGCATGCATAGCCCAGGCGTGATAATTGCCGGCCCGGGAGATGCCATTGTCCAGACCGCCATGCAGTGCTGAGAATCCGATCTGGGTAGTACCAAAAGCGTGATCCAGCTGATATGCAAAGCGCCCTGCGAGAGTGTTATACTCAGCCAGCTTTTGTTCAGGCGTGTCGTAAACGCCCTCACCCGCAGTGCGCAGACCAACGATATCCACCGAGTACCGGTCTTTGCGATCTTCCGCCGCACCATCTATGCCACCGTGGTCGTCGTTTTTGAAAAAAGCCAGATCCAGTTGCCAGTTATCCTGCATAGTACGCTTAAACACCAGACCTAAATCGTAGTCTTCTTCCAGGCCAACAAAATAATTGGGTGTCATAAAGTAGCTGTGTGATGCAACCGGCGTATTACCAAATGGTACGGGAGCCAGGCCGAGCTGAGCCTGCCACTGCGGCGTGATGTCGTAGTCCAGATAGGCATACTTCACAACGCGCATGTAGTCATGAAATCGCACTTCCGCATTGATACCGATATCAGCAATCTTACCTGACAAATTAATACGAGCCAGGTCAAAGTCGATGTCACCACCACGACGCTCACTGTCCTGATCGTAGGAGTTCATACCATAGTTAAAGCGAATAGCACCGCCTACCTTTACGCCCTGCTCAGCAGGTTTATTGTCTGCTTCTTGTTGTGCTTCAAGCTGTACCACTTTTTGCTGCAAATGAACAAGTTCACGTTTAAGCGTATCTAACTCTGTCGCATTAATATTAAAGGAGGCAGAGCCAATGATCAGGGAGCTCGAAAGCAAAATAGTATGTCGGGAACTAAATGACATAAAGACACATTCCGGGGTAAAGCTAAAAAATTCGCGCAAGCCTATATGACAACGCTGACACGTTCAAATTAAAGAATTTCGCCCGAATGTAAGGGATGTAAAACACTGTGCAATGGAGGTTTCAGTTTGTAAATTCTGTAGTGAAAATGCAGTTATGCTGTTTTATCTTCTTACCTAAAACATCAAGAGAACCAAGAAGAATAAAACTAATTATCAATTACTTATATACCCCTCGTGAGATACCGCCCTCATTAAAGTTAGCGAATAGTTACCAGTAAACGGTTTATTGGCAATTCTGAGCCCTTTTTAGCCCAGAAGAATTGATCGAACAATTTTCACCCGCTCTGACCGCTGGCAACCTGCCGCTTACCGCACCCGGTGACATTTTTGACCAAAACGCGCTAATCTGTGATCCTCTTTCTGTCGACTTAAGTTGAGCAAGCATGAAGAAAACATTAAACAACATTGCATTAAGCTTATTTTTTATCTCTGCCCAGAGCATCCAGGCGGTCGAGCCACAAACGATTCCGGTTGCAAAGAGCGCTGATAACTATCAACTGGAACTGGTTGCGAGGGGTATTCAGATCCCCTGGGGAATGGTGTGGCTAAACGACAAAGAGCTGCTGGTCACCGACAGATCGGGGCAACTTCGCCTGATCAAAGAGGGCAAGCTGGTCGACAAACCGATCGAAGGTGTGCCAGAGGTACATGCTGAGCGCCAGGGTGGCCTGCTGGATATCGAGATAGACCCTGACTATAGCGAAAACGGTTGGATCTATTTTTCTTATTCCGGCTTTGAAGGCGAAGAAAAAGGCAGCAATACGTCTATCATGCGTGCTCGCCTCAAAGATATGAAGCTGGTTGATAAACAGTTAATATTTGATGGTTTTCCAAATACCAAGCCTTCTTTTCATTTCGGCTCTCGCATTGAATTCGACAAAGATGGCTACCTGTACTTTTCGATTGGAGACAGGGGCAACCGGGACGTGCACCCGCAGCGCTTAGATCATGATGCAGGTAAAATTCATCGTATCAATGCCGACGGCACTATCCCCGATTCAAACCCATTTGCAAAACAAAAGGATGCGCGTAAAAGTGTGTATTCCTATGGCCACCGCAACCCGCAGGGTATGGCTATGCACCCCAAAACGGGCGAGATCTGGACCCATGAGCATGGCCCTCGGGGCGGCGATGAGATCAATATCATCAAGCCGGGCTTGAACTACGGCTGGCCTGTGATCACCTACGGAATTAACTATAACGGAACAAAGATCACCGACGAAACCACCCGAGATGGCATGCAACAACCTGACTGGGTATGGGTTCCTTCTATCGCACCATCCGGTATGGAATTTATTACCAGCGACAAATACCCGCAATGGCAAGGCCATCTGGTTGTCGGTTCAATGAAGTTCGCCCATCTGGTACTGGTTGAACTTGACGGCAATAAAGTGGTTGGTCACAGTAAGATCTTCGAAGGCGCCGGCCGTGTGCGCAGCATAGCGACCCACCCCAACGGTGATCTTTACCTGGGAATAGATGGCAGCGGGATCTATAAAGTGATACCCAAAACCAAGTAGCCAGCCATACCCTCATCCCGGCCACCGAGCCGGGATTTTGTTTTAATTACAGTGCACCTACCAGCGAAGGTAGTGACCTACGTCCGCCACTTTTTATCGCTATGTTGGCGTAAGGCTTGCCACTCATTACATAAGACTTTGCTAAAAGGTTATTTTACAACAGCATCAAATAGACGAGGCTAAGGCCTAGGTATTTGTGGATTTAATCCCCATATAGATTAGGGGATTCGCGTTGGTTGGAAGTAAATTTGATGCAGGGACAAAGAGATAACTTACAAGATAGAGTCATTGGCTCACTAGTTGGTCTAGCGTGCGGCGATGCTGTAGGGACTACATTGGAATTTGCAACCAAGGGAACATTTAAACCATTAACAGATATGATTGGCGGTGGCCCATTTAACCTCAATAAAGGGCAATGGACTGATGATACGTCAATGGCACTGTGTCTCGCCCATAGCCTGCTAGAAAAACAAGGATTTGATGCAAAAGATCAAATGGAGCGCTACTGCAAATGGCATAACCATGGTTACATGAGCAGCACTGGCACGTGTTTTGATACTGGTATGACAGTATCCCGTGCCTTGCGACAGTACCAGATCACTAACATCCCGTTCAGTGGCGCCACAGACAAATACTCGTCAGGCAATGGTTCAATCATGAGATTGGCACCTATTCCGATTTACTACCTCTCAGATATCAGCACTTGCATGCTATATGCACAAGAAAGCTCTCGTACTACGCATGGCTCCCCACTATGTCTGGATGCATGCAGGCTGTTTAGCTTCCTTATCCACAAAGCGTTCACGTCTCAGTGTAAAAATGACATCTTCGAACAGATACCCGGTCACTTCTGTAGCGAACTGGACCCAGTGACCACTTTTCACTTTAAGGAGCTGGATTACTCGATGCTGACGGGTAGTGGCTATGTCATCGACAGCCTGATATCCGCTCTTTGGTGCTTTTACCATAGTAATAATTTTAAGGAATCTATATTACTTGCTGCGAATATTGGCAATGATGCCGACACAACGGCAGCAATATGTGGTCAAATTGCCGGCGCATTTTATGGATTTAATGGTATTCCAGCAGATTGGCGAGAATCCATTACAATGGCCCCTGATATAAAACAACTCGCCTCAGATCTATATAAAGCAGGAATAAATAATGGTGCTTTTGCCAGTTAGACCAAAGTGCCTTCCAGCTCTTTGTTTTTGAATTCGCATAATAAACCAGCAACTGCAGACTATACTGAATGCAATAAACGCAAACATTGGCGCATTTGAACGGTGCTGATCCCGAATAGTTCGTCGGCCAAGTGCAACCCACTTTATTGTCTTGCTTAACAATCCTACAAAAACAGTATTGGTATGGCCCCAAAATATTCGCCCTTGTGTTCCTGAAAAACAACCTTATATCCTCCATTGGTCGTGAATAAAAAAACATCAACCGCCACATTAAGGCTTACAGGAACCTCAAGGAGCACGCACATGAAATTGGCCCAGTTAAATATAGCTAAAGCAAAATACCCGCTGGATGCCCCCGAGATAAAAGATTTTGTCGACAACTTAGAGCTGGTCAATGGTATTGCTGAAGACAGTGAGGGATTTGTCTGGCGTCTGAAAGACGAATCGGGCGACGCTACTCACATTCAGATGTTTGACGACCCCAGTATTATTGTCAATATGTCGGTGTGGGAGTCGGTTGATGCGCTTAAAAACTTCATGTTCCGGACCCACCATCGTGACTTTATGCGCAGAAAAGGCGAATGGTTTCATCGCCTGGCCGAAGATACCTATGTGCTATGGTGGATTGAGGAAGATCATATCCCGACGCAAGAAGAAGCATTGGCGCGTCTGATGCACTTGAGACAAGAGGGAGATACTCCCTATGCCTTTACATTTAAGACTAACTTCACAGCATCGGAAGCGGCTATTTACTCCAGGGATGCACGGGGTTAGCATGCATTGGGGTATGCCATTTAAAAACAATAAGTAAAAAAGGATCAATCGTATGAAATATGTGTGCCTGATGCGTGGAATTAACGTCAGCGGCCAGCGTAAAGTAAACATGAAAACGCTCTGTACGCAACTCGCTGAACTTGGGATGGATAATGTCAGCTATTATCTGCAATCTGGTAATCTGCTCTTTGACACCTCGCTGACCAGTTCAGAGATCAAAGCCACGATCACACAATTGCTTGGTGATGCCTACGACTATCAGGATGTCGATTTGTTCCTGTTTAACTTTGATGCACTGCAAGCCATTTACGATGAGATGCCTACATTTGTTTCTGATCAGGATGTAAGTAAAAGCCATTTTACCTTCCTCAATGACATACCTGACACCAAACTGACTGAGCAGATGGACGACCAAGCCTTCTTGCCAGATCAATACCGTCTCTGTGGCACTATGGTTTACGTTTATTGCCCCAACGGGTATGGCAGAACTAAAATACACACCAATTTTTTTGAGCGCAAACTTAAGGTCAGAGCCACCACCAGAAACCACAAAACAGTTGCTACCTTGTTGGATAAACTCAGCAGCTAACAGGCGCCACAAAACTGACTCTCCTTTAACAAGACTGGATTGGCTAGCTGGTCGTGTTGGCTAAGTTGCTCACCTACATCGACTGTTTAATCCATGAGTAATAGATCATGGATGCAAGACCTAACTCGTCATTCGTCGAATAAACAGACACTTTTGACATTAGTTGATGTACTCTGTCCCCGAAATAAAACCTTTTGTAAGGAGTTTAGGTGAAACCCATTTTGTTTGTACTCAGCATGCCCTTTGAAGATGGGCCCGGAAAAATGTGGATATGCTCCCACTGTGCCATGATTGAAGGTGCACTGACTGTAAACCCTCACTGGGCAGACAAAGTGGATGTACGTCGCGTTGATTTTGCGAAACCAAGAAAACCTGTAGTTGAACTTCTTGGCGAGGACAATCAGTGGTTGCCTGTGCTTATTTTGGACGATGAGCAAACGCTCACACAACCTGAAGCAATCATTAATTATCTGGCAGAAGCCTTTGGAGGCGCAGCGGTGCATCCTTAACTATGCCTTATTTAGCCTGTTCCCCGCACTCAATGTTTAAATACTCGATAAAAACATGCAGCTGTTACGGCAGGTATCACACTGTGAAATTGAAACTTTAAGGAAAAACCATATGACCGTAATTATCAGAGAAGCGCAGGCACCAGACTCAGAGGCAATTCACCAAGTCTCTGGCCATTTGGGTTATACCGAATTAACTCCCTCAGAGGCATACGAAAACCTGAATGCACTACTCAACTCTCCTCAGGACAAGCTCTATGTTGCAGAGCGCAATGGCCTAATCGTGGGCTGGGTACATGTATTCTACGCACGAAGACTGGCATCTGACAGCTTCTATGAAATCGGAGGGCTAATAGTATCTCCTGACGCTCAAGGACAAGGAATAGGCCGAAAGCTGGTTAACCATGTGCGTACGCAACACCGGGGTACAGTCAGAGTTAGGTGCAACATGCTAAGAAAAGATGCACATCGCTTTTACGAGTCGATTGGGTTTAACAATATCAAAGGTCAGTTCGTTTTTCAGGCAGACGCCATAAGGGAGTAATAGCTTAATTACCGCCCGGATATTCACCAAAAAGTAAAATAATACTGCCAAATTAAAGTAACGCTCAGGTACATATGACGCAATGGTATGTCTGACGAGAAAACAGCTAAGTATGTGATCACATAGCTTAGGATAAAAGTATGGCACAAACGTGCCATACTAAATTGACCCTTTAAAAAGCGGAAAAAAGAAATGCCACAGAACAACCCAGTTGGATATTTTGAAATTCCAGTCACAGATCTGGATCGCGCGATGGCGTTTTACCACGCCGTATTTGGTTTTCAGTTCGAACATGCCGTCATCGATGGGCATGATATGGCACTATTCCCATCTAATGCTCAGGCAAGCGGCATAACCGGTGCACTGGTTACAGGAGACAGTTATGTGCCATCTAAAGCGGGCACGCGGCTGTATTTTCATACCGATGACATCGATGCAACACTGGCTAAGGTGCTGTCTCTGGGAGGTAAAACCCTCTACCCTAAAACATCCGTTTGCGGATTTGGCTGGGTTGCGGAGTTTGAAGATTCTGAAGGAAACTGTATCGCCCTGCATGCCGAGTAACCTGTTTCGTGCCAAATTTAGAGCGCCCTGTGACACACTCTGTCAGCAGATATAGGCACACCTACAAAAAATGCGAGCACATCAATACGCCTGATGATAGTCTGAAAACTCAAAGATATAACCAATATCAGTGTCAATATTACGCTAGTATGAGCAGGCTAACTCAGGGAGACATACCTATGTTTAGGGTAATTTATCGGTGGCAAGTACCCACTGAAAATATCGCCGAGTTTCAGGCAACATGGCGCGCGACAACGGATGCAATTCACGAGTCCGTTCAGGGTGCGCTGGGCAGCTTTATGCTACAAAGCTCTGATGACCCAAATAAAGTGCTAACTATAGCCAAATGGCGTTCGCGTGCAGATTGGGTACATTTTTGGGATAACAGCAACCCCGAACAAATGCATAAGATGCGCCTGTTGGCTGAGCGAATTTCCGTTGAAACCTTTGACGAAGTGGAAGATCGAACCCACTCATAAAACTGTTCACAAGCTACAGTATCAATACCCCACATAAAGGACTCTATCATGACAAAACAGTCAGCCTATGCAGATATCAATGGCATATCGATTCACTATGAGCAAAGTGGTAATCCGGACGGTTTTCCTCTGGTCATGCTGCACGGAGGTTTGGGCTCAACCCGGGATCTGGATGTACTCACTGAGTATCTGGTTACTCATTTCCGACTGATATCCATTGACTTGCGAGGCCAGGGAAAATCAAGCCTGGGCAATGTACCTTTGAGCTATGCACAATACCAAAACGACGTGCAAGCATTGCTTGATTGGCTGGATATTTCACGCTACTTTCTGTTTGGTTTCAGCGATGGCGGGATAGTCGCCTATCGTCTGGCGGCGCAAAACCCGGCTCAGGTTACTCGATTGCTGACACTGGGATCATCCTGGCGTCTGGAAGAAGGTGATCCGGCGGTTGAAACACTGCGCGGCCTAACCGTTGAAATGTGGACTGAGCTGTTTCCTGAGGGAGTCGCTTATTATCAGGCATCGAACCCAGCCCCGAACTTTCCTGCCCTGGTTGAGGCAGTAAAAACGCTCTGGCTTGATACCAGGGAGTCTGGCTACCCTTGTGATTTGGTGGCACAAATTGATTGCCCTACCCTGATCATGCGAGGCGACAATGACTTTCTTTTTTCTCTGGAAGAGGCCGTTGCACTCAAAGCGCGTATTAAAGACGTCAGCTTTGCAAATATTCCCTTCACCACCCATGCCGCTCATCAGGAGTTACCGGCGCTGGTCGGCCCCATCATCCAGCAGTTTTTTCTGCAACCAAATCAGACACCCTAACATGCAGTGTAATCAGGTATAAGGAAACATATGAACGAATATAAAAAACGGGCACGCATTGTATCCCCCAGCAGATCTGCTGAGATCTTGTCCCGAGAAACAACGGCCACCGCCATTGAAACACTGGCTGGGCTGGGTATCCATTGCGACTTTGCCCCCCATTACATACACCGAGAAGTTACAACAGCCCAGTTGATACTCGATAAAGCAAAAGATTTGAATGACGCCTTTGCAGACCCAGAAGTTGCGCTCATTTTAAGTACCATTGGCGGCCACAACGCAAACAGGACGCTCGACCATCTAAACTGGGACATACTCCGGGATAACCCAAAGCCGCTTTGCGGATACTCCGACATCACCGTACTGCTCAACGCTATTTATGCCATAACAGGCCAGATTACTTATCTGGGTCCGCATTTTTCCTCTTTTGGCATGCAACAGGGTTTGGAATTTACCCTCAGACATTTTGAGCTCGCCTTACTGGGTGGCACGGACTATGCGCTTAGCGCCAGCGAGTTTTGGTCTGATGATCTTTGGTTTATCGATCAAACCAGCCGCACTTTTATACCCAACCCGGGCCCCATCATTGTCAACAAAGGGACGTGTGAAGGCACCATTTTGGGTGGCAACCTTTGCTCATTCAATTTATTGCAGGGTACCCGTTACATGCCAGATTTAACCGGAGCGGTTTTATTTGTCGAAGAAGATAACCTGCTGGGTGACCTGACCCTGACGGAATTTGAACGCAACCTGCAATCTTTGTTGTCTCATCATGGCGCTGAGCATATTGCCGGTTTAGTGGTCGGACGCTTTCAAGCCGACAGCAAAGTAGACCTTAACGACCTGACAGAGCTCCTGAGTAGTTTTGAGCAACTGACATCTTGCCCAGTCGTGTGCAATCTCGACTTTGGTCATACAACACCTATTTTCACCGTTCCCATTGGCGGACAATGCACGCTCAAGGCATTGGATGGTAAAGTAACCATAAATATCCATACACGGCAAAACAACTAATGGGTTGGGTAATCGATTATAAATATCCGTCACAGACGCAGACCCCTGACTTACCCTTTGCATTCTATATAACCTGGCTTTGGGTCATTGGGCTGATAATTTTGCTGGGGTTTATCCCCAGTTATATTCTGCAGTTTTCATCACTGACTACGATGCATCACTGGCACGGCGCTTTGTCCTTTGTCTGGGTGGCCGGTATGCTCAGCCAGGCAACGCTGGTTTACCAAAAGCACTTGATACCGCACCGAACACTTGGATACTGCCTTGCTTTTGTCTTGCTGGCTTTTATTGTCTCAACGGTGGTTTTATACACCACCGTATACCTGGAACGTATCACCACCAGCGTTATATTCAGGTTGGTGTTGAGTCTTGATATTGCCCTTTTCCCGCTCTTCGCATTCTTTATGTATCGGGCAATTTTCAGCGCCGGCCCTTCACACAAACACGCACACTGGATACTGCTTGCATCTGTAATGCTGCTGCCTCCGGGACTTGGTCGCCTGATCCATGGTCTGTTTTTCTTTCCGTTTGATTTACCTCCCAGGTATTTCTATGAGCCGACCGTGATTATCACAGGGTTAATCCTATACAGAATCGGTCAAGCGCAAAGCTGGCAATTCAAAAGCACCAGAGTATGTTTAGTGGCATTTATTTCAGCTGTTCTAATCAGTTATGCTGTTGCTTACGATATAACGAAGGAGTCAATCCCGTGGCTTTCTTAAACGCGGTGTTAAAGGTCGACTTAGAGTTAAAACCCACTTCAAACTGAATGCTCGACACCTGCATGTCTGTTTCTTTGAGTAATTTTTCAGCTTGTGATATTCGATAGCGATTTACAAACTGGAAGAAGTTGGTCTGCATTAATTGAGACAGAGTTTCTGAAATGTGATTTTCGCTTACGCCAATTGCACTGGAAAGTTTATTCAAAGACAAATCCTCTTCCATAAACAATTGCTCTTCTTCCATCGCTTTTTCCAGTTTAGCCGAAATACGTTGCATTCTATCCAGGCTTACTGTCGATGTACGAGGCTGCCGGGCTCTCGGCTCTCCTTTGTCGGCCGGAGTCAAAATCGGTTGTTTAAGTGCCAGACAGGCGAAGGCAAGTAGTACGCAAGCCTCAAAAATGGGTAGTATCACCCCCTGCCCAAACCAGCGCCAACCCAAGAACACCGAAATGTAACCGGTGGCATAACACAGCCAAACCAAGCCCCACAGCAATAAGATGACGGCAAACCAACTGATTGAACGCGACTCAATGTCAGAAAAACGCTCCATTAATTGCTGCCGGTGACGGGTATGAAGTTTTAAAGCGCTAATAAAATAAACCGCTGTGTACAAAACAAAGATCTGCGTTGAGGCAAAGCAAGAGAATAAAGCCAGCTTGTAGTGCTGAGGATCTCGGGTTGCCGGGTCCGCCAGTGCCAGTTTCTCAGCAGAGCTCAGGCCGGACACAAACGGTGCCATCACCGCCATCACCAAAATCGGGCCAGATAGCGCCCATGCATAAGTCCGTTTCGAAAATTCAGGATTAGGAGACATGGTCGCACAAGCGTAAAAATACAGTGCCGGACCTAACAGTACACGGACGGGAAACTGCGCGCCCACCAGCCACGGTACGTAACGATATGCACCGGAATACACCACCAGTTCACCGCACACATGAACTATCAGTAAGGCGAGTAACGCTATCAGGTAAGTAGTTTGTCTCTGCCGGGGTTTATTAACCGCCTGCAACAACGCCAGAAGCAGCATGCCCAGCATACTGGAGTAGATCAGCGTGCCTAACACACTCATTTAAGCTCTCTCAAAAACATAAAAACGACAAGTGGTAGCATATTGGAAACAGCTAAGGGGGGCAACCAGCGAGCTGAAATAGACGCCATGTTATTCAAGGCGAATTGAAAAACTATCAGGTCGCATTGCGGGGTTCTGTACTGCCGTGATTATGGTGGTGTTTTTCGTCCACCCCGTTGCCATGATTGGCTCTTCCATAAGTGTGGTCTTGTTGCAGTTACATATTGGCGCTTACCTGTGGATGCTGGCACTCATGCTACCATTGCTCATCTTGTATCCACTCAATGCAAAAAAACAGCCTCACAACACAGCGTCTTAACTTGTTAGTTCGCCCTTTGGAGTATGGTTAAGCGGCCTGCGGGTAAAACCGCACAGGCCGCTTTCAATTGGGCGTAATTAAATTTACTGACGTTTATCCACTTCCACTTTGCCGTCTTTGATTACCAGGGTCACGGTTTCCATCACCTGAATATCTTTTAACGGGTTACCCGGTACAGCAATGATATCAGCCAGCTTACCCGCTTCCAGAGAACCGAGCTTGTCCTGCATCTCTAACAAGGTCGCAGAATTGATAGTCGCGGCCTGAAGCGCCTGAAGCTCATTCATGCCAAATTTGACCATACGGCTAAATTGTTTGCCGTTTTGACCATGAGGGTACACTCCACCGTCTGAGCCAAACACCATGTTCACACCGGCCTTAACGGCTTTCGTAAAACTGGCTCGTTGAGTGCCGCCAACTTTTCGTTCTTTATCCAGGCTTTCGGGTAAAATACCGGCTTTTTCTCCCTCACTCAGGATATATTCGGTATTGTAAATATCCATTGAGAAATAAGTACCATGTTGCTTGGCAAGCTTGATAGCTTCATCATCCAAAAAACTAACATGTTCAACTGAATCCACCCCGGCACGGATAGCTGACTTAATGCCATCTGTTCCATGCGCATGAGCAGCCACGGTTAGGCCACGTAAATGCACTTCTGCTACCAGCGCCTGCATTTCCTCAAACGAATATTGCTGTGCACCCACTTTAGTGCCTTTGGATAATACACCTCCAGTTGCACAGAACTTAATTACGTCCACACCATATTTGATGTTTTCACGCACCTTTTGTCTGACTGCCCAGGGGCCGTCGGCCACCCCTTCCGCTACCACCTTGTGCTCGTGGGTAAACAGGTTATTGTCGCAGTGACCGCCCGTTATCCCCAGCGCCGGACCCGATGCGAAGATGCGAGGTCCTGGTACATCACCATCATAGATGGCATCACGCAGCGCCAGATCAGCATAGCCGCCAGCGCCCAGGTTACGCACAGACGTAAACCCTGCTGCAAGCGTGCGCTTGGCGTTACGCACTCCTGTGATTGCCGAGCGCGGTGCAGTACGCTGCAAGCGCTTGTAACCATGAACTTGTGCATCACCGGTAAGATGCACATGCATATCAAACAACCCCGGCAACAGTGTATGGCCTTTGAGATCAATCACAGTGGCATCTTCTGGGTAGGCTTTACGGTTGCTTCGCGATACCGACACGATTGTGTTGTCTTCGACTACCACAGTGGCGGGCCGGATGAGTTTTCCTGTGTTAACATCCAGTGCAGCGTCGGCATTGAGTACCAATGTGTCGGCAAAGGCATTGCCACAGGCCATAAGCACTGCGGCGCTGATCAGAGTTGTTTTCAACATATTCGCTTCTTTTTTGTAGTAATTAGTCGACTCAGTCTAGTCATGGCAAGACTACAAAGGCAACCTAAGTGCGACCAACTTCGCCAAACGTCGGAACAAACAGCGTTATAAAGCGGTTTGTTCCTCTACTGAGACCTGCTGTAAAGGCTTTTGAATCAAAAAACGGTTAAACAGGTATAAAGCAATAGCCGTCACCAGTGCCAATACACCAAACAACCCCCACATTAGGTCAGGTCGGCCATCTTGCTGGACCAAGGTGGCATAACTCCACCCAGATAAGAAGCCGGCAAACAAAAAGCCCAGAGCCATAGACACAAAATAGTAGCCCATATACAAGGCGGCCTGTGAAGGCGGAGCGATACTGGCTACGTACTCCTGACTTTTAGGTGAGGTCAGCATTTCTCCCAATGCAATTAACAAGATCACTGTAACCATTAATGCCCCACTCGTTGCTGTCAGCTCTATAGCCATGAGTGAAAAGGCCCCAAACATAACAACCAGTCCTGCTGTCAGTACATAAAACGGCTTTATCCGCTGACACAAATAACTAACCAGGATCTGGAGCAATACAATGGCTGCGAAATCCAGGTTGATCAAATACTCGGGATTAATTTGTCGATATTCAAGCAGCGCGAGCGTGGTCTGTTGCAACTTTGCGCTCGTCAGTGTCTCTGACGCTTTCAAATCAGCCATCAGGGTTGTCAATTCGTGGGTTGGTACATTTACTTTAAGGTGAACCCACTCCAAACGCAGGGCTTCAACGGCTGGTACAGTGCCCGCTTGTAATTGTGAATGTAATACCTGAACCGCATTTTGTAGCTGCGCGCTATCTACATATGCAAAGAAAGCAACGACATCCTCGCCAAAAAAGGCTATAAAGTTCAGTAAATCTCGGGTATCTACATAGTCACGGATAAACAAAGGCAAGGTATAAAACAGCTGATTGTACACTGTCCAGAACCCAGCAAGAATAGCCAGATACACTGCAAATCGCATATTACTGATCCTCATGGGTTGTGCCCACCAGACAGCTTTCTTCTGCGTGACTCTGCGGGCGGTCTGATCCCAAATCACATTAATAACCACCCAGAGCCCAATGAGTGAAAACGCTTCAATATAGCTGAGGGCCTCGATTCCTGAACACATCAAGAGCACCACGGCGACTAACAACGTCAACGCAAAACGGCCATTACCAAGCACGGACTGAGCTTCTCGCAAAACATCACGAAGCGACACTTTCTCACGCTTAAGGCTCGGCGGATCACGGTAGAACCACAATACAGGAATAAAATTCAGCAAGATCCAGCATGCCGACATCATAAACACAGCATCCCAGCTTATCGCCCTGAGCGCTCCAGCAAGCAAAGGCCCAAGAAAACCGCCAATATTAACCATGGTATAGAAAATGCCAAACCCAAGGCCGCGATTGCTATCGTTAGTGCTGTGAGAAATAGTGCCAACTACCACAGGCTTGAAGCAAGCAGCCCCCAGGGCAACCAGGCTTAGTGCAGCAAAAAACGGCCAAAAGCTTTGCGCCTGACCCAGTAAAAAGTACCCCGGAGCCATAATGGCGAATGACAGCAAAAACATTTTTCGATAGCCAAGCTGATCGCCCAGTGCGCCAGTCAGTACCGGCAAAAGATAGAGAAAAAACGGGATGATCCCTTGTACCGCGCCGCGCTCAAGATCGGTAAATCCGACCCCGCCCTGAGCACTGGGCGTGGTCATATACACAGAAGACACCGCAAAAAAGCCATACCAGGCTAACCGCTCAAATATTTCCATGAGGTTAGCGACATAAAATGCACGGCTAAACCCTGATTCAGAAGCATCTGCACTTTGCCTCCCTGTATCTCGTTGTCCGGTTGATGTATTTATCGACATTGACTTGGATCCTATTGATTATTATTGTATACAATATACATAAAACACCTATAAGAGAAAGTCAAAATGTTACGATTGAGTTTAATTGCGCTGGCACTCCTGAGCGGCTGCCAGTCGTTAGAAAAACCACCTCAGAGTCAGGTGGATCGAGTTTCTGGCCAGATAGAACAGACAATCCCGAGCCCAGCCCAGATGCGTGTGGATATTGACGTAGCGGGCAGAACCAGCACGCTTAATCACATTGACATTACCTATGTCGGTAAACAAATACCGCGTACATACAGCGATGGCAAGATAACCAATAGCCGAGGCTATAACTGGTGGGTCAGCAAACATTTTGCGCTCAAAAGCGATTTGAGCGAGGAAAAAGTCCGCCTCTATCTCGAGCTATTGGAAATGTCTTACCCCCACTACGTTGAGCTGTTTGGTATGGCACCCGCGAACATTGATAATCAGCGCATTGCTGTCGTCTACGGCAGCTCTCGTGAGCGTGTACGTGAAGCCATGCTGGACGACGGTTTTTTGCGTGGCGTACACAAAACAGCCGGGGGCGAAACCATGTATTACAACCGTGCCGGATACAGTTTTCCAAGCCACCGACATCACCATCAACGCTATATTGTGATCCACGAAACTATGCACGCTTTTCATATGGCGCTCAATGGTCATGCAACCTGGGCACCAAGCTGGATCACCGAAGGCATGGCCGACGCAATCGCGAGCCACACCTATGACAGCGACAAAAAACAGCTCAGAGTCATGGTATTCGACCGTGCCCCTATGAACTACCAGATCATGGGACTGGCGCAGTATCATAAGAATGGACAACCCAGCTTTGAGCAGATCAATGATGACCCACAATTGCGCCGTGGCCTTAACTTTTTCATCGTGCATTTTTTGTTAAGTGACCCACTGCGCTATCAGTACTTTAAACGCTACCTGCGCACCCTGATGGCATTGAACCCAGATTCTGACGCTACCTTGCCAACCGCCAATGCCTTACTGAAAACCACCTTTTCAGACTGGCCACAGCTGGAGCACGACTTTGCCAAGTTCGTTCAAACAGCAAAGCCGAGCTTTTATATTGTACGAGGTCCCTGGGAGCAAAATGGCCCGGGCTACTGGCTGCGCAGCAACGATGAAAAAGCCCTTCAACGCTTAGATATTACGCCGTTTCGTAGCACACGCCACCCGGTACTGGATTTCCCCGCACCTCAGCCACACCCTGCAATCAACCCGGTCAGCAAAGATTCTTTCGCGGCCTTATTAACACTGCAACCTGAACAACGGACCCGAGGTGAAATTGGGATAGGCTTGCTAACCAAGCTTAGCAATGACAGCCTTGCACAACGAGCTGGATTGACTGAAAAAGCTGATTTTACTCAGGACCAGATGTTGCAAGTGCTACTGAATGATGGCACGCGACTATCAGTCATTGACACTACCAGCGGCACCACACAGGAGGTTGCACTCACGCCGGCAATTCTCAGCAGTGTAGAACAAACCTTGCAACTGGGTCTCAATCTGCGCACAACCAGTTCAGGGCTGGAAGTTGAGATTAAATCAGCTAACAGCACACAAAAGGTTGCCTTTACAGTACCTGACAACGTATTGAGTGCAATCGACTTCCAACAGGTCGCCCTGCTGGGTCGCAACATGAATCACACTGTTACGCCATATCTGTATAGTCATACCTATGAAGTACCAGACCTTGAGATAGTCACAGCTAACCCCTGGTATTTTGCAGGCGCAGATTTGGCACACAGAGCCTTCAATACCTGTGTCGCATTTTCGGCTCAACTGCCGAATTGTATGGCCACACTGGACACTCAGCTGGCAAAACAAACCAATCAAAGCCTGCACTCAGCACTGAACCGAAACTTACAAAACATGCTCGAAAGTTGGCAACAACAGCTCTCTGATGATGCGTTGTATGCGCTCAGTGGTATCGAACTCTCGTTGCGGTTTGACGGTGACGTGCCTTTTATTTCGGTAAACAACCCCAGTCAGCAAACTGCCGACATTAAGCTTCAAAGCGGAAAATCTTACTCTTTAACGCCGGGAAGACACAAACTGCCGTTGTCGGTAACTCAGAGCCAGGCAGGCTACACCCTGAGCTGGCAGGGCCTAACACAAACGGGTCAAATCACTTTGGAAAATCAGCAATTTGATGGCGTGTATTTGAATGCCCAGCTCAGCAAAGGCAACTCGGATCTGCAGATAAGTCTGACCGGACCCTATTCCGGAGACACACATGGCAAACTGTCGGTGCAATTTCTTCCCTACCAGAGCCCGGCAGCTCAACCAGCACTTTGGCAGCAGGACGTCACCCTATCTCCATACGAAAAAAAGCGCTGGCAACCGCACTTACGCCAGCCTGAAAAGCTCAAAAACGGGGTACTGAAGGTTGTCGCTGTATTGGACGTCGATGGAGAGCCCATCAAACTGGTGGAAAGCTTTAAACTCTAGAAAGACCAGGAGTGCAGATAAGCTTTATTTGCACTCTTGTTAATAGTGATGAGCAACACCCGAGTAAATTTTGGTGCAAACAGGTGCAGCTTCTTTAGGTAGCTTAGCTAAAACGGCCTCAATATGTGAGGTTAACTCCGGGTTATCTGTATGCTGATTTAGGAGGTAGCATAAGTCCTGACCTCCTTCTGCACCACCAGGTAAGGAATCAGCCCCCAAATCCCAAAGTAAAATAAGGCGCTCTTCAAGGTTAAAGTAATAATAGTCGTTCCCCCACCTATTCTGGGGCAGTGTAGATATAAATTTCCCCTGATGTCCATGGGTGTGTGCAGAGGTCAGATGCGCAAGCCCTTCCCTATTAGTTGGATATTGGCCGGTTTGTAACTTATGCATGCTTAATGCATCACCCAGTTGTCGAAAATGCAGCTGGCTGGTATCGCGTTTACAGTCGATTTTATTGATAAACTCAGGCATCAAAAACCCGACGAAGCATAGTGAAGCCAGTAACATCACTCCACTGATTTTTACAGTTCTCTTTAAACCCATAAAGCACTCACCTGATTTACTGTAACCAGGGCATTTTGGGCCCCTGAATTGGCTGAGCGGGTATCAGGCAACGACATTCACTCACTGTCTCAAAATAGGTGTTGTAAATCATTAAGCCAACGGCAATAAAAGGCAACAAGAAAAACCAAATAACAAAAGTAACTGCGAGTAGTTGATCCCTTAACTTTTGAAGTACAGAGCGCTCATCCAGATTGAGTTGATTGTAATAGCTTTCTTTATCGGCTAGATGAACAACAATATTCTCGGTACAAACATCGTGACACTGAGAGCCAGAGGTATTGCCTAGCGCTTGTTCAATCGCAGCCTTCAGCATTTCCAGACCCGCTCTATTACCTGTGATCGCTTCCCCGTTAAAAAGCTCACTATTAACCCATGGTTCGTCATTCATACAATTGTCCTTTATTACCTCAATATTTAACCGCCTGTTAGCAGGCTTAAGTGTTCAGGCTGATCATCTAGCTAAACTTTGTAAGAATAAATAGTAACTGAACAAAAACCATCACCCAATAGTTACCGCCTCAGACAACAATTCATTTGTGAATGATGAACTTTTTAATGTATATGGCATAGGGCTGAAAGCTGCATATTTAACCAATTAAAGAAAAAAGCATATCTCTGGGCAGGGATATGCTTTGCGTTGGATTATTGTGAGTCACCACAATATGAATTACTTAGTGCACATTAGTTTATTTCCCATGTTTGCTGTTGTTGCGACCCGTCAAACTCCCAATTATACACCAGCGGCTCAACATCGGTGCTGTAATACCAGATTTCGGCTTTGAGCTTTTGCTCTGAGTGTGGCAACACAATTTGAACAAAAAGACCGTTACTATCGACAGGCGCTCTTAAAAAACACGTGTCGTCGTCCGTTAATGGGGCATCCTGTTGACAAATATTAATAAATGCACGGCTATTCACAACATTGGACGCAATTGACACAGCCACGGGCACATCAGTAAGAAAGTCGAAAGCTTCATCAACGATCACAGCCTCCATGCCTTCTGTACTACCACTGTCCTGCGCTGGTTGCGTGTCGTCATTCTGCGCTTCCTCTGCAGAGCCTTCCTGCGTTTCGCTATTGCTATCCTGCTCAGCAGCGTTAGTTGTTTGCGTTTGCTCGGTATTGGCAGCACTACTTTGCCCAAGGTTACTGATAGCACTTGATGCAGTATTATTTGTCTGAGTTTGCCCCTGTGAGTCTCCAGAACCACCACCACAAGCCGTTAATAATAAAGTGATTAGAGTTACGATTAATTTGTTCATGATGCTCTCCTAGTTTTGCGCTGCGTTGCTGATGGTGTACTGATAGTCAGATACTGGATTCTCAAACCAGGTTGCGTTCTGAGCGCCTGCTGACTGGGCGAATTCCACAAATTGAGGATACGCAAGTGACATATCAACGCGCTCCATTGGATGGTCCCACTGAGAATTAATGATAAGTGCCCAGGGCAAACCCGTTGACGTTTGAAAGTAACCATTGGTTGAAGAGGTGTCATCTCCCTGATCCAGATAGCTGCTATCAAACGCTTCCGTTGGCGCATGATTTTTAAGATGGACTTCCCAGCCTCGACCATTGTTCTGGTCTACGAATGGTCCGTGGTAATGACCATCTACTGCGAAAATAAACGGGTCAACCTTACTGTTTGTCGCGATATTCGCGTTGTAGCTGGTTGCTAAGGGGATAGTGATTTCAAACGGATAAGGTGCTCGTTGGATATCACTGCAGCCTGTTTCAGTTCTGAAGAACTTGCAGCCTGGCTGAACCGGCACCATCTCTCTGGTATCGGCAAATATAACGACAATGGCTTCATTTCGGTTGACTTCCAGCGGACTGCCATCCTGTAACGTGCCGTCAACAGTCAGTTCAACCTGGGCTTCATCCACATGCTTACGGGCAATGTCTTTCAGACGAATGGCAAAGGCATTGTGATAACCGGCCCCGACTGCAATCAGCGCGCCTTCAATGTTGTAACGCACAACCTGGTTACCAATCTGGCTGGTCGTCACACGATATCGAACCACCACGTCGTTAAAGTCATAGTCACCTTTTTGCGGCCATAAGTCTTCAAACGCGGCGGTTTTCCACGAGGTCGAGTTCTGGATCAGGCTACTGGCAACAACAGAGACATTCAAATCTTCCACTTCACCGTTATCAATCCCGCCCAGTGGTGCAATATCACTGGTGTTCGAGACCCGGAATCTGGCCCAGGTGCTGCCTGCAACAGCATCAACAGGCACAGGAATGAGCACACGGTTTTCACCGGCAACCCCCTGGTACTCGCTGATCACACGCTCTGACTCCTGGAACTGGCCATCACCATTCCAGTCAATCCAGGCATTCACATACCCTGATTTTGATAGCGTGAACGAAACCAGCGTTTCATAGCCTGTTTCCAGGTTAGTTAAAAAGCTAATGCCGTTGTCGTCATCTGTGGCTTTAGGTACATATTCTGCGCTGACACTCTGGCCAAAAAATAAGTCACCCACATTATGACGCGCGCCATTGGCGTTAAGCGAAGTGCCATAGCTATCCGGTGCGTCGCCATAGTCTATGGTTGGGTCTTCTGTATCATCAATAATCGGGGCCGTTGCACAGCGTGCGCCGTCGTTAGTATTGGAAACCGGACCGTACGCGAAAAGCTGGGTATTATTTGTATCGTTTATATCTATTTTATAAACATGTCCGTCCTGATTTCTGCTGATGTAAAAATTACTCTCCACATCAAAATAGACGGCACCGAATGTCCCGGACTGGCCCACGTTGCCAAGGTTGGTGCTGGTGCCGTTAGAAACATCAATGCGGTGCAGATTACCATTGCTGTCTACGCTGTAAGCCAGGCTGGCATTGTCATTTGGCGCAAACGCCATATCAAAGATATTCAGGTTCAACGCGCTACCATCAATAATGCGTTCTGCCTGCAAATAGTCGTCGCTGTTTTCGTCGAGCGATACGCGATACAGGCCTAAGCTACTGCCTTTCTTGTAAACATAAAATGCATTCTCGTGAATAGCGACATCACCCACGTAAAAGTTGGTATCGGGGAATCCGGATGTCATGATGGGCTCAAGCACGTAGTCTTTTCCCACCCGACCGATGTCTTTACTGCTGTAGTCCCAGCCGTAAATGTAACGGTCGTGGACGCTGAACCCGATGCCATTGAGCTTGTTATTGGTACCAACATTTTCAGCGAACGTAGTATACGAACCCGAGACCAGGTTAACGCCATACATAGTTGCTGTGTTGCCCTGCACCAAAAAGGCCTTGGACGGACATGTGTCGAACGGGGCGGCTGATAGTCCTGCGGAAAACACGCAGGCTCCGAACAATATCTTTTTCATGTGACTCTCCAACGTTTTGATTTGCTGTTAGAGAGATTGCAAGCATGAGGCCAATTTTATAACACTGATTTTAAAAGGTTTTTATTTTACTAAATGGCGTTATTGCAATACGCAATGCAGGATGAAAATCGCAATGGGAAAAATACCAGGGAGAAACCACTCGACAAATTTGTGTTCAAGCCAGATACGCAGATTGCCAAGCGTTCCCGGGCGAGTAAAGACAATGGCTTGGGGCCATACCAACTCTGAAAGCACGCCAATAAAAAAGGTGGCTACTCTTACCACCTTTACACATTATTCAGAGCGCATGCTGCGCCCTAGTCTTAATCAACATCATTTACTGGATACAAGATCAACGGCCGCAATCTGTGTATCACTGCTAATCACTAGCACCCCTTCTTTACCCAATGAAAGCTGACCACCGAGATCATACACCCAATCGACACTTTGTGTTCTCAGGTTCAGAGCGTAGGTTTTACTCAATGAAGCAACGAATATATGACTTGCGGTCAAAACAATATTCGACTCTATAGCTTGTGCTGGCATCCAATGCCAAACCAACTCACCATTAAATTCATTGAAAACTTTAAGTAAACCGCCATGGAGTGCCACCACTAGACCATTACCAACAGCAGGCATCTCATATGTAATGTCTGACGCTGAGCTCGTCCAACGAGCTTTTTGGTTCTCAATATCATAGCTCGCCAACGTATTTCCATAAGTAATCACATTGTTTTGTGATCCCAGTACAACAGTTTGTGCACTGGTGTTGGCTTCAATCGAAAACAGGATATCACCAGTGTTATGATCCAACGCGGTAATATCGCCATTGTTGGGTACAAACACATAGTCCTCATTGACTGCAGGCTCCCAGTAATCAGCCCACTCAGCCGGACCCTGCCATAAATGTTCACCTGTCAATGCATTGAAGCTCTGCATACCGCCATAATAGGCACCATTCATGTAAGCGCGCTCTTTAAAGATTGTCGGTGCGCTGTAATTTGGCCACTGCGAGCCATGCTCACCACGAAACACCTGTTCACCCGTTTGAGCATTGAATGCCCACAATGCAGTGTCTTCATGTCCACCTGTGTGCACATAAACAAGATCATTGCCAAAGCTTGGCGCGCTGATTCCACCTGAAACGGCAGCATTAAACCACTGCTCTTCTCCTGTTGTTATATCCAGAGAGAATACCCTGCCATTACCTCTCACAAACACTTGGCCTGCTGCAATGGCCGGTAAAGACAGCCTATAATCAAAGGACTGTAACCATCGTGGCGCAAAATCCGCAGCATTTAACATCATGGCCTGATAACCATTATGGCTGGCATTACCTTGTACCATCCCCCAGTCCCCAATCACTGGAATAGATTGTGCGTCATTCAGGTCCGAGCCTGCATACACTTCGTGTGCATTGGTATAGCCATCATTGTCATTGTCCAGAGCTGCATCTTCCTTATCCCTGGGGTTAAGGCCAGCATTAAGCTCTGCTAGATCGTTGAGACCATCATTGTCAGAGTCTATCGACAACGGGTTGGTGAACCACTTCAGCACCTCTATTGAGTCACTAAGACCGTCACCATCACTATCGGCAACAGTGGGAGAAGTGCCATATTCATTAATTTCCTGAGAATCAGACAAACCATCTCCATCGGTATCAGCCAACACAGGAGACGTATTTGCAGCGTACTCTTGCACTGCGCTCAGACCATCTCCATCTTGATCAGAAGCGGGGTCAACATCTGAACCATAGCGACGCTCCCACCATTGAGGCAGGCCATCCTGATCTCGATCCCCCTCTACATCTACAGCATGTACTCTATTTGAGGCTGAGATATATAAGATCCCATTACTCAGAGCGAGTGTTCCGGTCTCACTGTAGCGCCAGACTGTTTGTTTGGTCTTGATATCAATAAGTTCTACCGTACTATCGGTAGAGACAAAGATATGATCAATAACAGGAATGATGTGACCGGTTAAAGTTACATTTTCAGCAGCCTGCCAGCTCCATAAAATACTGCCATCTGCTTCATCTAATAACTCGATTTGATTGCCATTGACGACATATACCCCGGCATCAGATACCGCAGGATCACCATAGAAATTACCACTGATCGCCCAGCTAATACTTTGTCGCTTTAAGTCAAAATTAACCAGACGTCCTCTTTGATAGCCGATAACATTATTTTGGTTACCAATAATTGGGGCAGCATCCGTACTCCAACCCCACCAATTGTAACCGGGATCTGTCACAGAGAAAATCTCTTCGCCCGTCAGCTTATCGACAACGGTTAATTCAGGACCCGTATAGGCAATCGCATAATCACCTGAAATTGCCGGCGTAAACTTATCGTATTGGCTTAAATCTTTAAACCATAATTGATTACCAGTAGAACCACTGAATGCGTACATCCCCCCATAGTAACCACCAGCCATGTAAACAATCTCATTTTCTATGGTCGGTGCATAGTATTCACTCCACTGATTCCCATATTCAGAGTTAAAGATCAGGCTGCCATCAATTTCGTCGAACGCCCATAAATATGAGTTATCATGCCCACCAGTCTGCACGTACACTTTGCCATTTGCGTAGGCAGGGGGATTTAAAGAATCCCGAGTAGAGAAACTAACACTCCAAAGCTCTTCGCCTGTGTGGGCATCGAGCGTATACAGCTGCCTACCCACTGTTCTGAATATATGTCGCTCACTTGCCGTAAGAAACGCCTTTTCACTGCCCCAGCTATCTGAAAAATTAACATTCCATAATTCAGAAAAATACTGGGGGTCAACGGCGAATTTGATACTGCCTCGGTGTTTCTCTGATTGCTGAAAGGTAGACCATAAAACAGGCTCACTATCAAATGGGTAGGCATCTTTATTATCACCCACACCATCGCCATCGGAATCTGCACTCTCATTGGGATCGAGTGGGAAAGCATCATTTGCATCTTCGACACCATCGTTGTCATCGTCTTTATCTGCATTGTTCCCAATACCGTCTCCGTCAGTATCGACGCTTTCTTTTGCATCAAGTGGAAATGCATCAATTGCATCTTCAATACCGTCGTTGTCATCGTCATTGTCGGTATTGTCCGCGATACCGTCACCATCTGTATCTAGCTTTTCGACTTTTTCCGAAGGGTTGTTTGCGCTCGCACCACCGCTGCTTCCACCGCCACAAGCGGTCAAAGTAAACACAGTGAATATTAGAATGACGGCACGTAGAATCGCTGTCATACAGTCTCCTTGTTATTTTATTAAGTTAGCTTCCGATAACTGTTGTTAAATTATTTTTAATTTAGTTAGATATAAAGTTTAATTAATCGGTACAATTATATGTGAGCCAGAGTGGGGGCGCTACTGTTTTCAGCATATATGGAGGAAGTAAAACAAATAGGGCGATAAATTGGGACTACTTTCGGCATTTTTTTGAATTCTGGACTTCCATGCGAAAGAAAGTTGCTGTTGGTTTTCAGCACTAAATCAGTGACCACTTCAATGGCTAATTAATTTTAACTTAAAAGATTAATTTTTAAGATTTGTGTTCATCTTTGATCTTTAGCATGTCGTAAACTCTGTTTGCACGCTGCCCATGCACCAAGTACAATCGCTCCCCAGCCAACAGCGAAAAAGACCATATCTCGCCAGAGCGGGTAGACGGTATCATCGGCTGGTAAAACATACATGACAAGCACATCAATCACTTCAACTACAATAATTGTTAACACTGCAGACTTTACGAAATTGCCTTTCAGATAGCCTGCCACAAGATAAGCGGTGAGCGCATTGAAAAAGCCAATAATGAACAGAAGGACACCAATGATCAAAGGAGAGCTAATGATTGCCTCATCCATTTCAGCGTCTGTAAAATTATTGGTATACATAAAGTCATATGCCGCTAGCCAGAAGAACACCTCAGCAATGGCATAAAAGAAGTAAACAAGGAGCGGAATAAAAATGAGCACTTTCAGTACTCTGAAATCAATAAAACGGTTCATATGGCCCTTATAAATATAATTACTCGGCTGGCTGTTTTATACCTGTGCGTTTGGCAAACATGCGCAGCATAACCGTTCCAAAATTAGCCACATCATTATGTGGAACTTTACCCGAAACTACAACCGCGCTAATGCGCGAGAGGCAAGTCAGACACTTTGAGCAAATGGTCACCTCCCCTAGCAAAGAGGTGACCGGGGTGACTACTGCACCAGCTGATAACTATTGCCTAATTCATCCTGCAATACATAAGCAATGCCCTCTGCAGGCGTCATATCCAGTGGTTCCGCCAGGATACGACTGGAAAACGTCCAGCCTTCAGGCAGCGTGAGCCGTTCTCCCAGGTTTGCCAGGTCATCCATTTGCAATGAGACGTCCGAAATACGACTGAACGACTGCATCACAAAAACCTGACCTGTGTTATCGGTTAGCTCATAAATGCGTCTGCCTTTATAAAAGTGCCAGGTATTGCTTCTCGACACCTCACCGGCAACGTAAGGAAGTTGCTCGCCCTGCTCAGCACTCAGATCAGCGGTGGTTAATAAACGCATGTTTATCTCACCGAACTGGCGAATTTGCGTTTCAGCCTCTTGCGCTATCACCTCCGCGCCACGACTTTCGTCCACCACAAAAAAACGTGGACCGTTAGGGATCGCACTTAGTGCACCGTGCTCTGCGGCAACGTCTTCAAAGTCAATGGCATCCCACTGAGCCTGGCGACACATATCGACGCCCGGCGTCCCCCACACCTGAGCAACTATTTTGTCATCTTGCAGGTAAGGCAATAAGATCTCACAATACCGCATGTTGTAGCTTGGCCCACCCGTGACCAGCGGTGACTGTGGCGCGGTCGTTTGCAGAAAATCTAACACATGCAGCGCCAGGTCCTCTCCTACATCATCCTGGATAAAGTGCCCGGCCTGAAAGCGTCTGTGATCTACCCCGTCTGAGCCTGGTACATGGTCCACCCACTTGCGCTGATTGGCTTCGCTGCCGAGTCCCGTGTCATATTCACCTGCATTGAACATAAACGGGTTATGATAAGCGCCCAGTGTTTGCCATGCCGGTAAAGTTTGCATTTCTATCCCTGAGAGCATGGAAGGAAACGCACGGATAGCTGCCTTGTACTGTACATTGGGGTAAGGCGCATTGTATGCAGTGACTTCTGCCTCACTCAGTTCAATCGCAGAGAGCTTTTGTACCACATCCCCCGCCATCAGCTCCGGTACACTGGCGGCATAATCGATCCATTGCTGAAACCCTTCGACGCGATCGCTTGAACGGGTATCAAAAAAGGTGCTGGCATCTGCTGGTTGCGACTCATCTATCTCAAAGCTGGGCACGTGATAAGGGTTAGTACCAGTCGGAATAATGGGCATATCCCCATTTGCGACCACTATTCTGGCAAAGCGCTCAGACATATTCCCAGCCACTCTCAATCCAATCAGGCTGCCCCAATCTTGCACAAACAAATTGATATCGGTGAGTTGCAACTGGTTAATAAATGCTTTGGTCCAGGCGACATGATGTTCGTATTGATGCACCGCCACATTAAGCGGTTTATCTGATTTACCCATGCCCATATTATCCAGCGCAATCACACGATAGCCAGCCTCAGCCAGAATGGGGATCATTTTACGGTATAAATATGACCAGCTCGGCTGACCATGCAGCATGAGTATCACTTCACCATCTTTTGGCCCTTCGTCGACGTAATGCAGCCTCAGTCCTTCAATATCGAGATAGTTCGCTGCAAAATCATAGTCGGGTAAATCATCAAAACACGCATCCGGAGTCCGGATAAACTCTACGCCTTTTGCTGTGCTCGACGTCACGATATCAGCTTCCAGACATTCAGCGCTCAGCGGGCCTGTTTCGGGCCGAGCCTCTGCTGATGTCTCAGAGCTCACCGTATCTTCAACACTGATTTCTTCATCATCGCCATCACTGCATGCCACTAAAATGCCACTAAGCAGACAGATACCAATAACCTTACGCAAACTCATAACCGACTGCTTTAACTTAAATTGTGTTTCTCGGATGTTGTGAACCATAGTCGTTTTCCTTATGTATCAGATAACAATTGCTTGTCGTGTTGAGGCATAGGAATAACACCGCATACGAGTACAACGTAGCCCCCGGTGTGCAGATGGTGTAAAAGTCTGTCTCAATGGTGTTTTGGCGGCATATCATCAGGGCAAGATTGCTTGTACCATTTAATAACTTAGCGACAACGGGAACTCCGAGTGAATACAGAGCAAATATTACCGAGTCAAACCGGGCTTTATAACAAAAGAACAACGCAGGCCTGGATCTTTTTGCTGATTTGGCCCTGGTTCAATATATTGCTGTTATCCAGTGTGTTACTGCTACTCGAGCTGTTCACATTGCCCTTGTTCGCTCAGGTTATCGTAAAAATATGGGGAGGATTTTGTGCAGGTTATCTGTTGTTTAACCTGTGTGAGTCTGTCTTTTCTCGATATTTGCCAAAAAAGCTTTATCACAATATTTGGTTGCTCAGACCCTTTTCCATCATTCTGCTTTACATCCTGATAGGCCCTGTCGTCAACCTGCCCACCACCAATCTAGCTGCTCAGGTTACATTTTTGCCTATTGTCATTATGTTGCTCGAGACGTCGGTTTACATTGCGGTGATGCTGATGTTTAAACAACAGACCTATTATTTTCAGTCTCAGCTGCAAGCGCAAAAAGCAGAATTACAAATGCTGAAAATGCAGTCTAACCCGCACTTTTTGTTTAATACCCTCAACCTGATAGCCAGTGAAGTCACCCTGGAACCACACAAGGCTAAGGCGCTGATTTATGACTTGAGTGACTTACTGCGCCAAACCATTGAGCTGACAAAACACCAATTTGTAGCGCTTGAACAAGAACTAAAGCTGGCTGAACTCTATCTTGTGTTACAACAAAAAAGATTTGCAGACAGACTCACGTTTGATTTAGATTGCCAAAGTGAATTAGAGCAACTTGCGGTTCCTTCTCTACTGTTACTGCCAGTTGTAGAAAACGCAGTAAAATATGGCATTGCACCTTATTCACAGGCAGGTCATATCAGTATCATTGTTGAAGCGACTACGCGCTCTTTGCTGATTGAAGTGCAGGATACAGGCGCGCCATTCGATGACACTCTGGTGAGTCAGGGCGAAGGCCTGCGCATAACGCGCGAAACCCTGGCACTGCACTATCAAGATGAAGCGACGTTTAAACTGGTATCCACCGACGAGGGCACCAGCGCATTCATCGCGCTGCCCCGGTAAGCACACGAGCCCCAAATGAATAAAAAAACCGTGATCATCGTCGATGACGAACAGGCTGCCAGACGGCACTTGAGGGATGTAATAAGTGGCTTTGATGAGCTAAATATTGTTGCAGAGGCCGCGGATGGCAAGTCGGCCATAGAACAGATTATGCTCTGGCGCCCGGATATTGTCTTTCTCGATATTGAAATGCCAGAACTCAATGGCTTTGATGTGGCACAGGCAACGCAAGGCTTAACCTATCAGCTGATATTCATGACGGCATACGAGCAATATGCGCTGAAAGCCTTTGATACCAATGCCATAGACTACTTAGTTAAACCTGCCAGGCCAGAACTTATCACCAAAAGCATTGGCAAAATTGTTCGCCAGCAAATACACAATCAGTCACAGCGCTCATCAGAGCGCCTGATCCTCAGCGATCATGCACAACAAAAAATCATTGAATTTGAGCATATCTGTTACATTGAAAGTATTGGCCGTTATCGACGAGTACATTTAACAGCGCAAGGCGCCAGCATCCACAGCACAGACACCATTATTTCAGAGCAAACACTGGATGGATTTTGCACTCAGTTGCCTGGTTCACAATTTTATCGTTTACATCGCAGCTATATCATCAATGCCACGCAGCTTTTAGAGCTTAAATATCACGCCCGCAAACATTTTGTGCTACTTGCAGGAACGGATGTACGAATTCCTGTCTCACGTAGTTTTATCCACACTTTAAAGGAGCGGATAACCACCAGGTAAAGCGTGAGAGATAAATCTCGAGTGTGATGTGGACAACAGCGTAGTTAAACCAACCCATGATTGGAGCAACCTTGCGTAAATTAACTAAAAATCAGTACACAGATTAATGTCAAAAAAGCGCAAACTTAAACTGAAACCAAACGGCGATTGCAGGAATGACTAGCAGTCCCCCAAACCAAAACAAAACAAAATACTACCCAGTTCGATGCAGTAAGCGCATAAGATAGCCAATGTTGAAATTACTAGATTAACGACATTATGTTTGAATTTTCCGTCTATACTTCCTTGCTTATAGCCTCGCTGCCTCGAACCTACGTAAGCCTCTAGCCATATCGGCTCTTACCTGAAAACACCGTTCAGTCGGCTTAGCCACACAACCGTTATATTGCACATTATTAGGCCTGGCTATTTCCTACTTATCAGGTACCCATGGTTTTAGAGCAAATGGCTTCAACACAGACTTTAACCTCATTTCTGGTTGCCTTACTTTATAAAATAATCAAAGCACTCTTGGCAGATCCAATGACCGTTTGCACTATATGCAAAGCCCGAAACCACATCGTGAGTTTTAAAAATAGTCCAATAACAAATTACACAGTGTTCATGGTCATTTTCTTTTCGGTATTGTTGGTAATCCCAAACCAAGGCTTTACACCAAGATACTTCTTTCTCAATATCAGAATACAGCCATTCCTGCCCATGGATCATAACTTTTTCATCGAGCATCCCACAGCCTTCTCAGTTAGACATAACAATTATGCTCTTTTAAGCACACACTGTGCCTTATATATTGAGTTTTTTCGTACTAATTTTTTATAACGTACCACTGACCAAAAAGGTGCTCTACACAGTGAGTATTAGGCAAACAAACATCTTTGGGGTTTACGTTACCAAACGCATACATACCTTCACCTATACCGTTTTCACCTTTGTATGAAAAAGCTTTCCTAACTAACCACGCCCCTCCATAATTTTGTAGCCAGAGAGCATGAATAGCGGAATCTTCAAATGGCTTGACTATTCTGCTTAAGTCCGGGTTGTCCACTTTTTTATATTTAGGTTCGCCGGCTACCCAAGCTAGCGAACTCTCTTCTCTTAGTGACGATTTACCCAACCATTGTATGGAAACATATCCTTTTTTCTCAACTTCCTTCATTGCATCAATATATTGATGTGAGTAAATGTAAACATAGACTAAATGTTTCACCTTAGTTTCAGGCCAATAATAAATAGTCTTAAAGAGTGCTGTAATAATTATTGAGAGAAGAATTAAATAAAGTAGTAGCTTTTTCATGAGTCTAATACCATCCAGGCAAAGAAAACGTTTGGGCAAGTTTTAACTTTGGAGCATTTGAAAATGTTGTAAAAGCTCGTCAGGAGGTAAATATTGATGCCAGCAGCTATCAACTCACCACGGCCAACAAAGCAACTATTGACCTCCTTTTACTCAACTGACTTGGGCCCTGTAACAGATTCTGTGTAACTGGCATTGTATCTCACCTTATTTCCAACCAAACAAGAACTAATTAGTACTTCTTCCACCCAAAACGCCTTTAAATGATAAAATTGCCACCACCGCCATGAGAAACGCAAACTACCGGGCTCAATTGAGTGTCACTGCCGCTCTTGTCTGGTGTGTTACATTTACTATTTAAGTTAACTTATTGGTCTTTATACCAGCCAGCCCAATCTGGTGGCTCAGGGTATTTTAATTTATAGGCGTTAATTTCTGCTTGCGATGAGTGCTCAAAATACACTCCGATATAGTCCGTTAAGTACTCCTCTCCAATACCCATCCGCCAAAAAAGACTACCCGGCTCATGCTCAGGATACTTCTCCCAAGGCGGTATTGGTGGCGAATTTTTTAACTCATCGTCATATCTCTGTCTGAGCATTGCAGCCCACTCTTTTTTGTGATTAAGGTAAGCAGTCCAATCCTCTTGTGACACCCCCTCTGGTGGGGAGCTATTATCTGTAGCCATACATAAACCTGATAAAAAGAGAAGAAGCGGCAAATACAGGAGCCTAGCTGTTAACGCCATAGTGTCTTGTTATATTCCTAACCACTGTTTTCTAGACTAGCAAAATTTGATATTTCAAAAATTTTATCACCAAGCTCAACTAGCTTACCGAGATTCCTTCTTTCCCAAGCTGCGTTGGGTGCCCAAAGACAGATTTCAGAATATGAGCGTCCACTTTTCGGCTTAAAGCACCATGTAGACCCGTCCATGCCACGCACACTATCGGTTACTAATGTAGCTTGAACGGCTCTGTAAAGATCCTTGATATACTGGGAGGTCTTGACGTCTAACCTGGCCAATGACTCATGTGTTATCGTAGTTTTTAAAGGGCCACGAGTTGATACAGGCTCTATATATTCTGACACAACGTAACTCGTTTCATCAAAGCAAAACTTGAAATTATAGCTGCCATGAAAAGAGGTTACGACTTCCAGCTCAAACAGTTTACCACCGAACAGTTCACTTTCAGAACAATTCGGCACTGTGCCAGAAAACGTATTGAAGCTTAATACAATAAAGAGTAATAAAATTTTTCTCATATCTAAAATGGCATACATCGCTTGCTTCTGGGCGTCCTATGATATCAATATTTCAAGTCAGCGTGATAAGCGCACATGGTATTGTTTAACACCATTTAATATGCCAAATACTGACCAAATTACAATACTATGCGAGAAGCCTCAATCCAATACGCCATGCTTAGTAAAGGCTGCCGTCGGATTTATGCCAGACGCCTTAATTCATGGGTGCAGACAACTGAAGCTTTGCCTGATAGACATTAATTTCGCCTACCGACTTTTACTTATCTAACTGACAAAGGGATATCGGAGATTGCCGCTATAGATAACAAACGTGTTAGCCAACAATTTTACGTCGATTTGTTCCAAGCTAAAGAAGCATTCGTATTGTCCCCCATAATAACACATGCTTGAGGGACTTTTAATATGGGGGCTGCACCAGTGCCGCAATCAAAGGAAGCGCTTACGTTGCCATGCTAGTTGTTTAGTTTGGCAATTTGATACGTTTAAACATGAATACTTTTGTACCACTTTGAAGCTTCAGCTCATCTTTAGTTTTTAGTAAAACCTTTAGCTTCTGCCGGTTGGCATTCTCTTGCAAAAAAGATTGCTGCTTAATCTTTCGATCCAAGAAAAAGAAATAGTTGTTACCTATTTCAACTTTCCCAGTTTCGATTATTGGTTCTTTTGGGTCCAAACCGTAGCAGTCATTAAAAATGATAAAGTTATTACCACTTAGCTCTAACACATCGGGACATTCAATTTTTTCATCGTATTGAAGCCAAGTTTCAGCATTTGCCGAAAAGCTCAGTAGGAATATAGAGAGTGCTACCATTTTGCTCATACCAAAGATTACCAACGCCCACCTCTGGAGTGTCCTCAAAATCATGCTAAAAACGCTTCATTTCATTAGTACTGGCAACGAAGCAAGTACAAATTTATATGCTAGATACATTTGCTGGGAGACCTCAATTATGAAAGCTCCCCCAAGCAAATTTTCACCCTTTCTATGTGATGTTTTCAGAACAAGTAAAATACATTTTTGTACCCAGAGAAATTTGCTCACTATTAAATTTTACTGTAAAAACTTCATCGGAGGCTGACTTCAGCGCCACAACAAAATCATCACCTCTCTCAGCTCGCGCTAGGATATCAGACACTTTTTTCCCTGTTAAATAAAAGTACTGAGCATCTTTGCTCTCTACCTTGTTGAGCTCGTTTCCATCAACATAGAGCTCAAATGGATAGTCACCTTTAACGAATGCAGTGTTATCCACCCCAGAAATAATGAAATCTAAAGTATGTTGCCCCTTTTGGAAACCATTGCTTTTTTGTAATTCAGACAACTCGTACCCTTCCCCTTTAAAAGTGAAGCTGGAATAGATACTTACATTTAATTCCGGTGAAATTTCAACACTTGAATTTTGCCATAGAATACACACAGACTTTTTAAATTCAGGCTTCCAGTACCCTCCATACGGAAGCGCCATACTGCTAAAACTTATTAGAACCAAGATTAAAAAACTGAATCTAAACATACAAAAGCCACTCAACGCCTTACTCAAAAAAACCATCATTTCGAGCATTTATTACTTTAAATAACAATAAACTACCACCACTGTATGCTTTGCTCAAGCCAAAGCGACTCTATTGAAACTAAACCATGCGCCTAGCAAAATTTGAGTTTTGTGTGTCATTTTCAGTTTTAATACACACCCCCTCTATCCTAACTGATATAAACAAAAAGGTGTGCTCAAATGGATGCTAAGCAACTTGATTTACTAATATCGGCAATCGCAGGGGAAAATAGTAAGTCCATCAAGTTACGTTACTTTATAAACGTATTTCCAAGGTTCAAACTAATACCAGAAACTACGTGCCGTGTTTTGACGGATCCCGGCTCGCACGCGTCCGGGATGACGAAGGGGTACGTGATATGTTGGCATTATGCTTGATGCGACAAGGGCGTATGTCACGTTCACTGCAACAAGATACAGCTGCGTTGTACTTGGGTAGTTCCCGGCTCGCACGCGTCCGGGATGACGAGGGGGTGCATGATATGTTGGCATTATGCTTGATGCGACAAGGGCGTATGTCACGTTCACTGCAACAAGATACAGCTGCGTTGTACTTGGGTAGTTCCCCGCTCGCATGCGTCCGTGATGACAGAGGGTACGTGATTAGTTGGAACTGTGCATGATACAACGAGTGCGTATGTCACGTTCACCGCAACAAGAGTCTGCTGCCATGTACTTGGGTAGATCTCAGCTCACACGCGTCCCAGATGACAAGATTGTTAATGAAATTACGAGGTTGTTTGCCTAATTCCCCTCCACTATGTTGAAAAAAACCGCAGTTAAGCTGATTTAGCGCAGGTTTTACTACCTCTACCCATTGAATTGCAGCTCTTATGGCCTTAGTATCGGGAAAAACAATAATAATAACTGTAACGTTTTGAGTTCTTTAAGCCGCTTTTTCTTACTAGAAGAAGAAACCCAATCACCAGGTCAGGTGCCTAACTGGCGTGTTAGTGCGCTGCGCATCATTTTGGTGACAGGACTGTTATTGTGTCTGGGGATCTTCGTCAACAGCTTGCCTGCTGCGTTGGCATTTGAACTTGACTATGTGCTGGCGCTGACATCTGGCTTTACGCTCACCATAGGTGTACTGCTTACACTAAGCCGTAGTGCCTATCAACTGTGCGCGCACCTGCTAATGATTGCCATTGTGGCCGCAGGGGTGGCCATCAAGTTATTTATTCCACTGCTCCCCCTTGCTCAATTAGGGTCTATTTTTGTTTATATTACGCCTATTCTGGCTTTGTTGTTACTGGGTAAGCGCACTGCGATTTTTTATGCCATATTGAATATCGCGCCGTTTCTGATGATAGTGCAACAGGTAAATGTTTCGCTGATCCCGCCGGGTGAGCGCATGCTGGTCGATGGCGATATCTATATTCACTTTTTGCTGTTTTTCTTTTTTAACTGTACCGTGCCACTGGCTGTGTGGCGCACCAGTTTGGCGGCCAGCCGACTCAACCTGCACATGGCCAGTAACAACGAACTGCTTGCCTCTCAAAAACAAATCTACCAACGCTTCTTTCAAAAATCTTTCCACGCCATCGCTTTAGTTGACCAAGACTTGAATATTGTAGAAGCCAATGAGAAGGCGCGCAGTTTACTGGGGATCCAGACTCAGCCCCTGCCCTGTAATTTTGCCCGTGTCACACAGGACGACCTGAGCTACCTGCTTATTAACAACGATTTGTTTGATGCAGATGTGAATGTCTTTCGTGTGGGCGAGCGGACCATTGAACTGGCCTCGCGGGAGTATCACTCCGAGCAGCTATGTGCCTGGTACCTTAACGATGTCTCCGATCAGCACCAACTTCAGCAGGATCTGCTGGCTTTGGATGTTGCGCATCAGCAAGCTAAGTATTTTGATGCCAGAACCAATTTGCCCAATAAAACCTGGCTCACTGAGCAGTTACAAGTGCATATTGACCGTGGGCGGCCATTTGCTCTGCTGATCGCCGAAAACCTCAACAAACACGTACTGGACTACCTGATTGATGGTGAACTCCATAAACATTTGTATGGCCATATTAACCAGGTTGCAGAACACGACCCCAGCCTGCTCGACCAGATAGCTTATATTGGTGCGGGCCGACTGGCGATTATCATTGAACCCGACGCGCCTGTGCTGGAAGTCGCGCAGCGCTGGCATCAACACCTGGATTTCTGGCTTAAGCTGGGTCAGCATCAATTTCATGCGCGCTACGCCGTGGGCATTGCAACCTACCCAGAGCATGGCTACATTCCTGAGCGCTTATTAAAAAATGCGCAGCAGGCGTGCGAACTGCGCAGTCCGGGCGATGACCTGGCCATTTTTGATCACGGCACCCGACGCCAGACACTTGCCCGCCATGAAATGGCCCTGTTGCTGGAAAAAGCGCTGGAACATGACGAATTACAAATTGTGCTGCAAAGTAAGCACGACAATACCCACTCGGTGATTGGCTATGAGGCACTCGCGCGCTGGCACAGCCCACTGCTGGGATGGGTGTCTCCCGGTGAGTTTGTGCCTATTGCCGAAGAGTTTGGCCTGGTCAATCAGCTGACGCAACGTATTTTGCACAAGGTTTGTTATACACTTCAGAGCCACCCGGACATTCACGTGCCAATTGCCATCAATATCAGCTCCCGGGATATTGCCTGTGAGCAGTTTGCCCGTAAAACCCTCGCCATTGTGCACAGTTACGGCCTGAGCCCGCGCATGTTTGAATTTGAACTGACAGAATACAGTTTTGCGGACGATCACAATCAGATCATGGAAGCGCTGGATAAAATGGGATTCAGCCTCAGTATCGATGACTTTGGGATAGGGTATTCTAACATCGCCCGGGTTTTGGCTTCGCCCATTAAACGCCTCAAACTGGATCGCTCTTTGGTGACTCAGATCACCTCAGATCAAAAGCAACAAGCGCTGTTGCTGGGGATCCTCACTATGTGTGATAACTTGGGGATTGCCGCGCTGGCGGAAGGCGTTGAAACCCAGCAGCAGCTAAATAAGCTGCTTGAACTGGGCGTTAAAGAGTTTCAGGGCTATTGGTTTAGCCGTCCGGTTGCGGTTGAGCAGGTACTCGCCAAAACACATCAAATGCAGGAACTTTAAGTCTTTTCCTGCGCTTCAAGCGCCATACACTGGTATCTGAGCTCACCGATAAACGCCCGGGCTGCAGGTCCCAGTGTATCTCCGTCTCTAAAGATCAGATTAAGCTGCGCCAGACGCGTACGATTGTGCGTCAGTTTTAATGGTAGCAGTGCCCCGCTACTGAGTTGCTGTGTTATCGCGCTTCTGGGTAGCCAGGCAAAGCCCAGCCCCTGTGTTACCATATCCACCATAGTGCGCAAGTGGCTAACCGTCCAACGCTGATCAGCCCCCAGCCAGCCACTGTCTGTGCCTTTACCCAGCGCAGAATCTCTGACCACTATCTGCCTGAAAGACTTAAGATCTTCCAGCGTCAGTTCACGGTCTAACTGATGCAGGGCATGCTTGGGGTGAGCAACGGCCACAAACTCAACCTGACACAGCTGCTCGCTGAATCCATCAGTCAATACCATAGGTGAAATTGCAATATCGACCTTGGCGTGCTGCAGTGCCTCAAAGGAGCCTGAGAGGATAGATTCAACCAGTTCAATGCGCAGCAAAGGATAGGCCTGAGAAGTCGCCTCCAGCACTTTATAAAGCAATGTCTGAGGAAATATTTCATCTACCGCAATGCGCAGGTGGCTTTCTACGCCTTTGGCCAGAGTCTGACCGACCGCTTCAACTTTCTCGGCTTCATCCAGCAAATAGTTGGCACGTCGCAACATCATTTCGCCCGCCTCAGTCAACCGGGTTTTACGTCCTTCTACCTGGAACAACTTAACTGACAGGGCTGTTTCTATTTTCTGAACGGCCGTATGAATGCTCGACTGGCTCTTATGGATAGCCTTGGCAGCCTGGTTAAAACCGCCATGTTCTACCACAGCGCGAAGCATACGCCACTGCTCAAGCGTGACTCGTAACATTTCACCTTCCTCGTTAGTTGACCGTACTGGCCCTGTGCCTGTAACTATTCTAATCTATTCAAGTACTTTTCTCTATCAACACACACTGCGTGCGGCTTCTGTGCAGTTAGCATACAGCTGAATAGACCACGCAAAATTAAACCCCTGAACATAGATCAATTGTCATAATTTAGTCATTTAATATGGGTATGATGCGCTCGCTCTTGACCAATGTGTGCTCTTTTTGGTTACTTTGATTTTTGAGCCTCCCTTGAATATTTACTGCACAGAGGCAGTACAATTTCTCTTGGTGCTTTTGGCCCAACCAATAGCAAATCCACGTAGCCGGCGGACGTCGGCTTTTTTCTTTGTGACTGCCAAACAGAATATTAGCTTGAATTAAAACAAAGCAGGATGTGAGGGAAGGATGAGGCGCAGCGGCCCCATCCAGCAGCGAGTAAGTTTTACCTGAGAGGTAATTAACCCGCAGGATAGATGTAGCTAGATTGCAGGCCCAAAGGAATACTCAAACCCCAGTATGCCAACAGGAATAAGCTCCAGCCAACCAAAAAGGCTATTGAATATGGCAGCATCAGTGCCAGCAATGTACCAATACCCGTGTCTTTAACGTACTTCTGACAGTACACCACCACCAGCGGGAAATAAGGCATCAGCGGGGTAATGATGTTTGAGCTGGAATCACCAACCCGATATGCCGCCTGAGACAAGTCCGGTGAAATACCCAGCTGCATTAGCATAGGCACAAAAATTGGGCCTAGCAGTGCCCATTTTGCCGAGCTGGAACCGACAAATAAGTTTACAAAGGCAGTCAGGAAAATAATACCAATCACGGTCACAGAACTTGGCAGGGCCATTGCTTTTAAGATCTCAGCCCCTTCAATGGCCAGCAACGCGCCCAAATTTGACTGGCTGAATGCTGCGATAAACAGCGCACAGAAAAACGCCATCACAATGTAATAAGACATCGAATTCATCGATTTACTCATTGCATCTATCATGTCTTTTGAAGACTTAAAGGTACCTACCATAAAGCCAAATACGGCACCCGGGATCCAGAACAATAAGAAGATCAGCGGTACAATCGACTGCATGAGAGGAGCACTAAAGTCCGTCAGTGCGCCGCTTTTACTACGCAGTGCCGAGTCTTCACCACTGGCGGCGAAGATAAGCAGGCCTATACCCGCCAGCATAACCGCAGAGGCGGTGTAAAAAGCCGAACGCTCTTTGCTGGTCACTTCATTGAACTCTGGGAGGTCGTCAGTGTCGCCATCGACTTTAGTAGAAGCCAGGCGTGGTTCAATGATTTTATCAGTAATGTACCAGCCCAGCAGAATAATAAAGACACTTGATGCTGAGGTAAAGAACCAGTTATTCAGCGGATTGACCGCGATATCCGGGTCAATAATTTGTGCTGCACTTTGCGTAAAGCTCTGTAGCAACGGGTCTATACCAGACGGGATAAAGTTGGCACTAAAGCCTCCACTTACACCCGCAAACGCAGCCGCGATACCCGCGAGCGGGTGACGACCCATGGCGTAGAATATAACGCCAGCAAGCGGGATAACCAGCACATAACCCGCATCAGTAGCTGTGTGGCTGACAATCGCAATCAAAATAATAGAAGGAGTAAGCAGTGCCTGAGGTGTGCGTTTAAGCATGAGCTTAAGACCAGCATTAATGAAACCCGAATGTTCAGCAACACCAACACCCAACATAGCAACCAGCACTACGCCCAAAGGAGCGAAGCCGGTAAAAGTTTTAACCATTGAAGCTAGAAAGCCCGCCAGAGCGTCACCGCTAAGTAAGTTGTGGACAACAATCGCCTCGCCGGTGCGCGGATCGATGGCATCAAAGCTAACACCTGAAAACATCCAGGATAACAGCCAGATAAGCAGCATAGCACCGAGGAAAATCATGGCCGGGTCGGGCAGCTTGTTCCCCACCCTTTCTATATTATTGAGGAATCGCATAACGAAGCTGGCGTCGTTATTTGCGTTTTTCGCTTGTTCCATAGTTAATCCCTAAAAAGAAAATTAGCCAACTTTAACTTAACAACCGTAACAATGCCAATTCATTTGTTCCTTTATCCATTACGTGGGTATTATTTATGCGTTATTTTGCGTTGACGCAAAGAATGCGTAATCCGACTCAGCTACTATACTTGGCAAAATAGCCTGACCCTCAACGGGCTAATTGTGTTTTTTAGTATTTTCTCAATGAGACCGCTATGATCGAAATAGACAACGCCGTGCTTAAGGATATGAATCATGGCTTTTGCCTGCCAGCAAAGCCAGAACTGTTGCAAAGCTTGCATCAGGTATTACAACAACCAGAGCCCGAACTTGGCGAAATCGCCGCTCTGATAGCGACAGACGTAGCCACTTCTGCTGCTGTACTCAAAGTCATTAATTCCTCCAGCTATGGTTTTTCGCGCACCATTACTGACATCCGCCAGGCCGTCATGTTTCTGGGGCTAAACAGTATCACTATGCTGGTAACCGGCTACTTGCTTAAGCAGGCTTTTGACCAGTCAAAGTGTTGTATTAAGTTAGAGCGATTCTGGGACAGTGCCCAGGAAATTGCCGATGTTGCAACCCTGATTGGTAATAAAATCAAAAGCAAAGTCCCGGTCGAGAACCTCTATATGCTGGGCCTGTTTCACGATGCCGGTATTCCAGCCATGGCTTTTAACTATGCGGATTATGTCGAAGTACTGGGCGCCGCAAACAGTAATTACGATAAAATGCTGATTGAGTTCGAAGAAGAGCGCTATCAGACCAACCATGCCGTCATTGGTTATTACCTGGCTAATAGCTGGAACTTGCCCAAACCCATTTGTCAGCTTATCTTAAGGCACCACGATGTGACTTACCTTCAGGAAAAACGGACCGACGAAGAAATGCTGACATTTGCTACCCTGAAAATGGCAGAGAACCTGGTCCACACCAATAAACGCTTTGTCGCCGCCCCGGACTGGCCCATCATGAAGCAAAGCGTGCTGGATGCACTTAATCTTGATGAGGACGATTATCAGGACCTCAAAGACGACACCGAGGAGTACTTCACCAGCTAATCGACTTCACGTCCTGACAGGGCTTTTGAACACCCAACCTCATTAGCCCAGTCATTTTCCACTTGGCAAACGCTTTCAAATCGTTAACATGAGTGGCAAAAAATAGGAAAGTCGTGTTGGAATCAATGTTTGCTAAACTCCAGAACCTGGGACCTGGGATCCTGATGGCCACTGCCGCAGTCGGCGGCTCGCATCTGGTCGCCGCTACGCAGGCCGGTGCCCTGTTCGGCTGGCAGCTACTGTGGTTAGTCGTGGCGGTTAACTTGCTTAAGTATCCTTTCTTCCGCTTTGGTGTGGAATATACGCTACACAGCGGCAATAGCCTGGTCACTGGTTATCATAATAAAAACCGGGCCCTGTTCTATCTTTTTGTCGCCCTGAATATCATCGCTGCAGTAGTGAATACCGCGGGTGTACTCTTACTGACGGCCGCCTTACTACAATATGCCCTGCCATGGAACTTGCCGCTGACAACCTTGTGCTATGCCCTGCTGTTTGTGTGTCTGGGAATTTTATTGTTTGGTCATTACAAATTGCTCGACAGAGCCAGTAAAGGGATTATGGCGGTGCTATGTGCCACGACTCTGGCCGCCTTATTGGTCGCAGTGTCACAAGGTCAGGTGCACCCATCGCCGCAACCGGCACCGTCCCCTTACTCACTTGCATTACTCGGCTTTATGGTGGCTCTGATGGGATGGATGCCTGCTCCTATTGAAATATCGGCCATCAACTCACTGTGGTTAAAAGCCAAAACCCGCACTCAATCGCTCAGCAAAGCGCAGGGCTTATTTGACTTTAATCTGGGTTACTTTCTGACTTTGTTTCTGGCAGTGGTGTTCTTTTCCCTGGGAGTGTTGCTGCAATACGGGCAAAGCCAGAAAATAGAACTTGCCGGCGTAGCCTTTTCTAAACAGCTGATCGATATGTATGCGCTGACTTTAGGTGAGTGGGCCCGCTGGTTAATCGCCACCATCGCCTTTTTGTGTATGTTTGGTACCACAATCACGGTACTGGACGGCTACGCCAGAACTCTGGACGATGCGGTTAAGCTGATCAAACCGCACCAAAACAAGGCCAGCTTGTCGATTTTCATTACAGTGCAGGCCATCTTCGGCATGGTGCTGGTGTTGTTCTTTAAAGCCAACCTGAAAGACATGCTGATGTTTGCTATGACACTGGCATTTCTGACCACGCCATTTTTCGCCTGGCTGAATTTCTCTTTGATCTCGAAAGAGCTGTTTGCACAGCAAAGTAAACCAGTACAACTGCTTACCTGGGCAGGCCTGACTTACCTGATTGCTTTTGCGGCGTTATTTGTGGTGTGGCGCTGGATACTTTAAATGACAAAAGGCGGTGTTAAACCGCCTTTTTCGAAGGGAAGTTATACCAATTTGCTTAATTAAGTGTTCCATTTTGAGGCGAGAAAATAGGGTCGATAACAAGGCAAAAATTTTGCTATTTAGTTACTCTAAATGAGAAATTTTTAACGCCGTTAGCGTCATATTTGCTCCTTCAAATTAAACAGGTATTAAATGAAATTGGTATTAGCCCCTCGCTAAACCCCTAACTGCTTAAGACGCTCCCAGATGGTCACCACGTGGTGCTTGTCTTCTTCGTTAAGCTCGCCATCACGATACGCCTTCACCAGGCTTGCCTCAACTTTAGCATTCAGCTCATCCACTGACAGCGCCAGCTCCTCAACCTGGGCATAGCCAACCGCCAGGTCGAAATGACCGCGTAAGTAGCCACCAGCAAACAGCTCGTCATCGTTTGCTCTATCTACTAATTCATCAAAAAACTGCTGCGCAGCTTCTATATACGCTTGAAGTGACATTCTGTCTCCTAAATTAAATCCTGATGCCCGACGGCATACATTACATGGTCATTATACCCTGTCACTACTTTGATGTAGCCACTCAGTTCATTGTCCAGGTCCTGATCGCCCGTATCTGCTATTAAAGGGCGACCATTGAGTGCCTGCAACTTGGTCTTAGTTGCAACCACGATGATATTGTCTTTGCCAATCTGGCGGATCAAAGCCGGACTAAGCTGCTGATTGCCGCGGCCAAATATATGGCCCTGCCCACCAATCAAGGTGATCACCAACTTTGTGGGTGCCTGTGAGGCAGCATCCAGCAGCTGTTGCGCCGTCAGGTCACTGCCCAGCACAGTATGGTCGCGGATCAAATCAACCCCCAGTAAGGTGTTATCAAGGCCCAGCTCTTCCATTATGGCGGCCACTGTTGAGCCCGACCCCATAATATACTGCTCATCTTCTTCCATTTCTGAAATCACATACGCAGCGATATCCGCCAGTACCAGTTCATCACTTTCTTTTCCGCCATTTTTTACGCTTTGTACGTAACGCAATTCACTGGGTACCTGCATTTCACCATAGCGCTTGGCGCGCACGGTTCCCGCACGAAAAGCACTTTCATCTATGTCCATCACATCTGCGTCGTCTATGGTAACCAGCTCCCCTTTAATGAGCATCTCTACTACCCGACCAGCCGCTTTGGGGGTAATTGCATACACGCCACTGTGGATCTTACAACCGGCTGGTACACCCAGCACCGGGGCTTGACTGCCAATGGCTCCGCAGATGTTGCGCGCGGTACCATCACCACCTGCAAACAGCAGCAGGTCGACTTTGGCATCGGCCAACAGTTTGGCTGCCTGCTCGGTATCTTCCGGGGTGCTGGGCGTGCCACAGGTCATCACAACCTGAGTAGAAAAACCGTGCTCAAGCGCCAGGTCTTCTCCCATGTCACCGCTCACGGTATAGACTTCAATCATGTCCCGGTAAGGCTGCAACAGCGCCAGAGCCTGTGCAGTACGGCTGTGTGCCTTTGGTTCAGCGCCCAGCGAGCGAGCAAGCTCTGCGGTTTCACTGCCATCGCTGCCCTTCAGTGCCACAGCACCGCCTAACCCGGCAACCGGGTTCACTATCAATCCAAGTTTAAACTGCATCTGCGAACTCCTTTGGACAGTGCCAATCAAACTGGCCAGTTTGCAGTGGCCAGGGGGTCGAATAAAACTGAGATAATGCTTTTAATAATGCTAGCGTACGGGTGTTAAAGCCATCGGTTAGCATCTCCATTACCTGCGCATAGACACGACGCTGAAACGCAAATCGACACGTCGGCTCGCCATTTAGATTGTCAACCGACACATTAAAAGCAAACCCGGCTGCTGCGCTCAGTGCCCATTCAATGGCCTGAGGCTTTACTTCCACCTGCTCAAAGGCCAGTTGCTGATCTTTACTACGCCCGTCCGGGCAGTACCAGTAGCCATAATCTTCGAGCTCCCGGCGCGCTTTGCCGGCAACCAGCCAGTGTGCAACCTCGTGCATCGCACTGGCATAAAAACCGTGCGCAAAAATAATACGGTGATAATCGCACTGTGTATCAGCAGGTAGATAGATTGGTTCATCTGTGCCTGCGACCAGTTTGGTATTGTGCGTTGGATAAAATAAGGCGTTAAATATCGAGATCAGATCGTCAATGTGGTGCATACTACTCGCAGGCGGCCCTCTAATCGGTTTATGGCCGCAGATTGTACGGATTTTTAGGGGGAAAGTAAAAACCCGCGCTAATGGCTACTGAACAGTACGGCCCTGCCCCGACCCGCGGCTTTGGCTTGGTATAGTGCATCGTCGGCCTCACCAATCAGTGTCTCTACATCGGCCTGTGAGCCAACCTGAGCCCGGCTGGTGACGCCGATACTCAAACTCAGATCATACTGATTCTGTTCGTTATAAGTAATTACCAGACGCTGGGCCATTTGTAAGGCTTTTTCGGCACCAATTTCAGGGCATACCAGCACAAACTCATCGCCGCCCCAGCGACCAAGGCGGTCACTGGGGCGAATAGAGGCCGTCAGGAATCCACTGAGTTCAGCCAATGCTGCATCTCCAACCTGATGCCCAAGAGTGTCGTTTAGGGTCTTAAACTTGTCTATGTCTACCATCATGACCGACAGGGACCTCTGATAACGGTGTGCCCGACTTAACTCATCTTTGAGGAGTTGCTCTATCTGACCACGATTATAGACCTGAGTTAAAAAGTCCAGCTCAGCTTTTTGTTGTAACTGCAATTCCGGACGAATATCACGGATCACTGCCACAAAGTAAGTTTCCTGTCCCAGTGCCGTTCTGGCAATTGCAATATCCAATGGGATCTCATCACCCGATTTATGTAATCCTACGATATTCAGCCCGTTCTCTCCTTTTCGACGCATTTGCGCACGTCCGCTAAAATTACGCCGTTCTTTACGGTGCAGCTCGCGAAAGCGTACTGGGATGAGGTCTTCTACTGTCATTTTGAGTAGTTCATGAGTGCCATAGCCAAACAGTTCTGTGCAGGATTGATTAACACGCGTGATACTGCCGTTATACTCGCAATACAACAGTGCATCCGGGATTGCATTAAACAAACAGGCTCGCTCTTCTATGGTTCTGAGCTGCCCACGTAACACCACAGCACCGGCACAAGCCAGGATCACAACTAATGACAAAAGCAGCCAGGCCTCAATTGAGCCCTTGTTGATCACACTTTCAAGTGCAGCCTGATGCTGAAGTCGGGTTGTATGAATGCGAGCTTCCATACCTGAGCGTAATGATTGTAGCGCACTGTCCAGTTGCTGATGTTGGGACGAATGCGCCGGCTCAGATGATTGAGTCTCAGAGGTCGATGATATGGTGCTGTCACTGTGAGTGGTTATATGTTCAAGATAGTGCTTAATTTGCTCAAGGGCTTGCCTTTCCATCTCACTCAAGTCAAGCGCCCCAATCATCGCTACTATCTGCAGGGCCACCGTAGTTCGGACATCAGCCTCAGGACGAGGTTGCGCAGGTAAATAATCCTTAACCTGATGCGCCGTATTTACGTTGCTGAGTTGATGTTCCAGATCATCGAGCAGCTCAGCCTCGCGTAAAATAATATCGGCCTGTTCCTGCCAGTGCTGTTCAAACCTTGCTATCACCTCGTTGGCATCATCACTGATGTAGAACATCACAACATTCGCCAGTACAGTCACGCCAGCCAGCGTGGCAATAAACGTAAAAAAGTACCTGTTGTGCATGCCATATCCCCGGGCAAATGACGAGCGCTATCACCTGTGTTACCAATAGCAAGCAGTGTGCCGACAATGATTCCTTTTATTGTAGCCGAAAATAAAAAAGCCGCATCAATGCGGCTTTTTCTAATGCTCAGACAAATGCTTAGCTGTAGTAAGCTTCGCCAGCTTCGGCCTTAGCCAGTAGCGGTTCCGCTGGTGTAAACACCGCATTGTCGGTGGCATAGGTAGACAGCTCTGAACACACTTTGTTCAGACCACGTTTGTCCATATAGCTGAACGGTCCACCTAAGAATGGCGGGAAGCCAATACCAAAGATGGCACCAATGTCACCATCACGGGCACTATCGATGATACCTTCATCCAGACAGCGCGCAGCTTCATTGAGCATTTGCGCCACACAGCGGCTGGCAATTTCTTGCTTGTTCAGACGAGGTGCCGGTGTAATTCCCAGCAAGTCATAGACAGACTCGTCCACTTTCTTGCCTTTGGCTTCATATTTGTAGAATCCCTTGCCGGTCTTACGACCCAGACGCTTGCTGTCGATCATGCGGGCAAAGGCATCCGGTGCTTTAAAACGCTCACCCAGTTCTTTTTCAAGAATAGGCGCAATCTTAGAGCCGATGTCCACACCCACTTCGTCCAGCAATGCTAAAGGCCCAACCGGGAAGCCAAACTCAACCAGGGCCTGGTCAATCTTTTCAATTGGCTCGCCCGCTAGCAGCAGGTTGGCCGCTTCGTTCACGTAAGGTGCCAAAATACGGTTCACATAGAAGCCCGCTTTGTCTTTTACCACGATAGGCGTCTTGCCCTGCTTGCGCGCAAAATTCACGGTACGCGCAATGGTCTCTTGTGATGTACCCTCATGCGGGATGATCTCAACCAGAGGCATTTTCTCGACCGGCGAGAAGTAATGCAGGCCAATCACGTTCTCAGGACGTGCTGCTTTTTCAGCGATCTGCGCAATCGGTAACGACGACGTGTTACTGGCAAAAATGGTTTGCTCTGTACATTCGCGCTCGATGTCGGCCACCATGCTTTGTTTCAGTGCCAAGTCTTCAAATACCGCTTCAATCACGATATCAGTGTGACGCATGCCAGAGTAGTCAGTGGTACCTGTGATGCGGTTCATCGCCAGTTGCAGCTCGGCCTTAGACAGAATACGTTTTTTCTGTTTTTTAGACAGGATCTTGTAGCTGTAGCTTAGTGCATTGCTGATCCCCTGATGTGCCACATCTTTAATGCGCACAGGTACACCGGCTTTTACCGCACTCACGTGGGCAATACCACCGCCCATCAGGCCGCCACCCAGTACCGCCGCGCGGTTAATCTTAGGCGCGTCGTCGCTTTGCCACTCTTTTTTCATCTCTGTGGTCGCGAAGAAAATGCCACGCAGTGACTGTGACACTTCGGTCATGACCAAGTCAGCAAACCCTTCGGCTTCTGTTTTGTAGGCTTTCAGTTCACCTAATTCAACTGAAGCACGCACTGCCTTGATAATAGCCAGTGGCGCCGGATAGTGACCACCGGTTTTCTTCTCAACGTTTTCCTGCGCTTTTTTGAAGATGATGTTGCGGCCAAACGGATTTGATTCCAGCAGCTGGCTAAGCTTATCCAGCTTAGGTTTACGTGCTTTAGGCTTGTTGCCACGAGCCAGTTTGATGGCCACATCCAGTAAAATACTGTGCGGCACGCTGTCGTCAACCAGACCGGCTTTTTTAGCTTGCTTGGCACGCACTTGCTTGCCCGTCAGCATCCATTCTAATGCTTTTTGAATACCCACCAGTTTTGGCAGACGTTGTGTGCCGCCACCGCCAGGTAACAGGCCCAGTTGTACTTCTGGCAAACCTAATTTGGTTTTATCGTCATCACTACATACGCGATAATCACACGCCAGGGCGAATTCCAGACCGCCACCCAGTGCTGCACCGTGAATGGCCGCAACCGTTGGGAATGGCAGCTTCTGCATTTTGAAAAATGCCTGCTGGCACATTTCAGATAAGCGCAGCGCATCTTCGCGGGTTTTTGCCTGATCCAGCATTTTGATGTCGGCACCGGCGATAAAGTTATCGTCTTTACCGCTGACAAACACCATACCAGTTACATCATCACTGCGACCCTGCTCCAGGATAGTCAGCAATTCATCGGCAAAGCTGTCACGCAGCGTATTCATCTTCTCGCCCGGCACATCTATGGTGACGATGGCCACGCGGTGGCTGTTTAATTCATAACTAAATACTGACATTATGCACTCTCCAATACAAAGGCTGCACCCAGACCACCAGCCGCACAAGCTGTAGTCAGCGCAAGTCCACCACCGCGACGTTTCAGTTCATTCAGGGTTTGCGTGATCAAACGCGCACCTGTTGCCGCAAACGGGTGTCCATAGGCCAAAGAGCCACCGTTTACGTTGAATTTATCCATATCGATTTCACCCAGCGCTTTGCTGCGACCCAGCTTTTCCTGAGCAAACTTATCAGAGGCGAACATCTTCATGTTGGCCAGAGTTTGCGCCGCAAACGCTTCGTGCATTTCAATTAAATCTAAGTCTTGCAGAGTCAGACCCGCACGCTCCAGTGCCAGTGGCGTGGAGTGAGCCGGGCCCATCAGCATGTCTTCGTGTACGCCGATAGCGGTAAATGCATAGTTGCGCACATAGCCCAGGATTTCGTAACCCAGTGCTTTGGCTTTGCTTTCGCTCATCATCAATACCGCAGCGGCACCATCAGTAAGCGGCGTTGCGTTTGCCGCAGTGACCGAGCCATGCTTGCGATCAAAGACCGGACGCAATTTCGCGTAGCCTTCCAGCGATGAGTTAGCACGAATGTTGTTATCTTTGTCGATGAAACCTTTGTATGGCTCTACATGTGCCGTCATGACTTCGTCTTTTAGCAGACCTGCATCCCACGCTTTAGCAGCCAGGGTGTGAGAGCGATGCGCCAGCGCATCCTGATCGGCACGGCTGATAGCATGGGTTTTGGCCATTTGCTCTGCCGTCTGACCCATAGACAGGCCCGTTGAGTATTCCGCAACGGCCGGCGGTACTGGCATCAAATCTTTCAGTCTGAGCTTTGAGAAAATCTTCAGGCGTTGCGACAAAGTACGCGCCTTGTTTAAATCAACCAGGCTACCAGCCAGCTTTTTGCTCACACCAATGGGGAGCACGGATGATGAATCCGCACCACCGGCGATACCGACCGCCGTGTGACCGGCAATAATAGACTCGGCAACATTGGCGACCGCCTGGAAGCTGGTGGCACAGGCTCGAGATACGGAATAAGCATCGACGGATACCGGCATGCCGGTGCCCAGTACGATTTCACGTGCAATGTTTGGCGCTTCCGGCATTTGCACCACCTGGCCGAAGACCAGCTGGTCGATTTCGTTCTTATCTATATTAAGGCGTTCCAGCATTTCATTGACAACGACCTTACCCAGGTCCAGTGCCGGTACGTGGTGATAGGCCGTAGCCTGTTTCGCAAAGGGTGTACGCAGGCCAGAAACAATGGCAATGCGGTCCCCTTTTGTTGTTTTTAGAATGTGTTGTTCAGACATGAATTTTGCTCTCCCGCTGACAGGTCTGACCTGTTATTGTCGTTTGATTCTAAACAACCGAATCCTTAATGCCAATAGTAAATTGGAAAATCTTATCATTCGAGTAAGATTGAGATGGTCCTTCTAAACGCCGCTATTAAATCTAGCCTGATTTTTGCTCAATTCAAAAAGTCACTGAAAAATAAATGAAGTTTTGGGAACTTTCACCTGCTTCAGTGTCTAATCAAGTTACAAAAAATCGCCCGCAAAACCTTGAGTTTTGCGCCTCAATCCTTATAAATAAGCAAAAAATTTGTCACAACAAGGACAAAGCACCATGGCAGTAAACGCATTTAGTGAACTGAAAAACTACCTCGACTCTCAAATTTTAGGTCAAAGCGCACTGACAGAAGCGCTGCTCATCGCCTTGCTGGCAGATGGCCACTTGCTGGTGGAAGGCCCGCCAGGGCTGGCTAAAACCCGTGCCGTGAACGCGCTGGCCAAAGGCATAGAAGGCAGCTTTCAGCGTGTTCAGTTTACCCCGGACTTGTTGCCCGCCGATATCACCGGCACCGACATCTATCGCCAGCAAACCAGCGAGTTTGTGTTTGAAAAAGGCCCTTTATTCCATCACCTGATTTTGGCGGACGAAATTAACCGTGCGCCAGCTAAGGTTCAGTCAGCCTTATTGGAAGCCATGGCAGAGCGGCAGATCACGGTAGGCAAAACAACTTACCCGCTGCCAGAGCTGTTTATGGTAATGGCTACGCAAAACCCGCTTGAACAGGAAGGGACCTATCCACTGCCGGAAGCGCAGCTAGACCGTTTCCTGTTGCACCTGAACATTGATTACCCGCAAGCGAGCACTGAGCTTGAGATCCTGCGTTTAACGCGTGGCGAAGCCCTGTCGGAACAAACCGCGCAGTTTACGCCGATTTCACAGCAAACCTTATTTGAAGCACGTAAAAAAGTGCTGTCACTGCATCTGGCCGAACCGCTTGAGCACTATCTGGTGCAGTTGATCATTGCTACCCGTGAAGCCGCTAAGCTGGATCAACAGCTGGGTGCCTGGATTGAATACGGCGCCAGTCCGCGGGCCACCATTGCGCTGGATAAGTGTGCACGTGCTCACGCCTGGTTGCAGGGTCAGGATTTTGTGACACCGGATGATATTCAGGCGGTGCTGCACAATGTGCTGCGTCATCGTATTATTCTGAGCTATGAAGCGCAGGCGGACGGGATCAGCAAAGATCAGGTGATCAGCCGTATTCTGGAACTGGTCCCTGTGCCATAAGTGGTCGCGATGATGAAGCATTCAATGCAACACACCGATCACACCCAGTGGTTGGCACAAAGCCACAGCAATGGTGTTGAACTGACACTCAAAGAGCTGCTTTATTATAAGAGCAAAGCACGCTTACTGGATCTCAAGCCCAAGCGCGCCATCCGCAGTGATCAGGCCGGGCAATATCTGGCACCACACAAAGGCCGGGGCATGGAGTTTGCCGAGGTACGTCAGTACCAGTATGGTGATGATATTCGCGCTATCGACTGGCGAGTAACGGCACGTACAGGTGAGGCCCATACCAAGCTGTATCAGGAAGAAAAAGAACGTCCGGTGTTTATCTTCTGCGATCTGTCCAGTTCTTTGCTGTTCGGCAGCCGCCTGTTGCTCAAGTCTGTTCAGGCTGCGCATCTGAGTGCCCTGGTTGCCTGGTCAGCATGTGCCCGTGGTGACCGGCTCGGTGGTGTGGTGTTCAGTGAGCAAGGCCACCATGAGCTTAAGCCCACTGCGCGTGATAAAGGCGTGCTGGCATTTTGCCACCAATTGTGCGACATCCACGCGCAGAGCCTGGCTAAGCGCGGCGACAATCAGGCCTCGACGTTTGACAATAACCTGAAACGTTTATCGCACCTGGCCAAACCCGGCAGCCTTATTTATCTTATCTCCGACTTCAGCCAGCTTAACGAGGCCAGTTTTAAACAGCTTGAGCATCTTAGCCGGCACTGTGAACTGATTGGCTGCCAAATCAGCGATCCGTTCGAGCATACCCTGCCCGCTTATAAAGATGCGATTGAAGTCAGTTCAGCCTCTGGTAACTGGACATTGCCACTGGCGGATAAACAATTCAGAGCCCAATTTGCCGAACAGGCTGAACAGGCTTTTCAGACCCGGCTGGCCCGTTTGCAACGTGCCGGCATGACAATGCAAACGTTTTGCGCCTCAGCGCCAATAGAAACACAGATCTGCAGGTAAGTGATGATGCAAAACCCATTAGATGCACTCCATGATGTGATCCCGCCCGAGCAGGTAAGCTGGTGGCCACTGGCCCCGGCCAGTTGGGCCGTTATCATCGCCTTAGTGTTGATAGTCGTAATCGGTATCTGGCTTGCTGTCAGACACTGGCAGCATAATGGGGCGAAACGAGAAGCCATTAAACTGAGTCAGCAGCATACTCAGGATGCCCTGGCACTGCATGGCATACTTAAACGCCTGACCCGACATTACTATGGCAGCGAACAAGCCGCAAAGCCAACGGCACAATGGCATAAGATGCTCAATCAGCTGACGCGTCAACAGTTTAGTGAGCAAGATCTGAACTCGCTGTACAGCAGCACACCAACTGTGGAGTGCAGTAAATTGCTAGCGGCAATAAAAACCTTTAAAACCAAAGAGGCCGTGCATGTTTGAACTTGACTGGCCACTGGCCCTTTTTCTTCTTCCCTTACCCTGGCTGATAGCACGTTTTAAGCCAGCTGCGGCGCAAACTCAGGTGCGCTTACGTATGCCTGGATACCAGCAACAAATCGGTGCAGGACAAACGTTAGCTGCGCCAAAACGTGGCGTAAATGTGATCGAAGCGTTGATCTGGCTTTGCCTTGTTGTGGCACTGAGCGGGCCGAGCTGGCTTGATGACCCGGTCACCTTACCCAATGAGGGTCGTGATATTATGCTGGCCGTAGACTTGTCCGGCTCTATGACCGAACAGGACATGGCTTATCAGGGCAAATATGTTGACCGTCTGTCAGTGGTTAAAGCTGTTTTGTCCGATTTCATTGTAGAGCGACAAGGCGACCGACTGGGACTGATCCTGTTCGGCGATACGGCATTCCTGCAAACCCCGCTGACACGTGACTTACAAACCGTCAGCCAGATGCTGAGCGAAGCACAAATTGGCCTGGTTGGTCGGGCGACTGCAATTGGCGATGCCATTGGCTTATCGGTTAAACGCTTCAACCAGAAAGATCAAAGTAGCCGTATTCTGATCCTGCTCACCGACGGTCAGAACACGGCTGGTAACCTGGAACCCAAAGAGGCCCTGATCCTGGCTCGCGAAGAAGGCATCAAAATCTATACTGTCGGCGTCGGCTCTGATGGCCGAGGTGGTTTCAGTCTGTTTGGCATGGGCGGTATGACTGGCAGCATAGATGAGAATACCCTTAAACACATCGCCTCTGAAACCGGTGGCGCGTACTTCCGTGCCAAAGATGTGAAAGGCCTGCAACAAATCTACGCTGAACTGGATAAACTGGAACCCATTGCTGATGAAAACCAGACTTTCAGGCCCCGCCTGTCACTCTTTTATTTGCCACTGCTGATTGCATTGGCGCTGTGGAGCCTGACGCTGCTGAGTAAAGCCATCAAACAATTGCGAGTTAAACCACTATGACCGAGTTTATATTTATTCGCCCTACTTTGTTGTGGTTGCTTTTGCCCTGGTTACTGCTAACAGGTATGCAATGGCTAAAGCGTCACCGTAGTACAGACGAGGCGCTGATCGCGCCACACCTTGCACAAGTCGTACTAGAGAACGGCCCCCGGAAGCAGCGCAACAGCACGCCCTGGCTGGTTAGTCTGCTTCTGCTGTTAAGCATACTGGCCGCAGCCGGGCCCAGCTTTGAAAAGCACACGGTGCCAGTGTTTAAAAGTAAACAAGCCCGGGTGCTGGTCATGGATATGTCTTACTCTATGTATGCCACTGACATTCAGCCTAACCGGCTCACTCAGGCGCGCTTTAAAACCCTGGATATGATTGGCCAGTTTACTGAGGGTGATACAGCGCTGGTTGCCTATGCCGGAGACGCATTTGTCGTCTCGCCTTTAACCGATGATGTAAAGACGCTGGAAAACCTGGTACCCAGTCTGAGCCCTGACATAATGCCCAGTAAAGGTGCCAACGTGTTAGCAGGGCTGGATCAGGCCAAAACCTTGCTGGATCAGGCTGGGTATAATGAAGGAGAAATCATCCTCATCAGTGACGAGGTAGAACAAAATGAACTGTCGGATATCGCCGATCTATTAAATGGAACAGGGTATCGCCTTCATGTATACGGTATAGGTACACCAGACGGTGCACCAATTGGACTGCCAGAAGGTGGGTTCTTGAAAGACCGTTACGGTCAGATTGTAGTCCCGAAACTGTATCCGGAGCGACTATCCGCCCTCGCCTCCCGCCTGGGTGGTCGCTATGCAACCTATACACCCAGCGACAACGACATAAAAACGTTTGCGCCAAGCAAAGTAACCGATCTGGACAGCACTGAGCAGCCAAGCGAAACCCTGTGGCACCTGGACGCAGGTAAGTATCTGCTGTTTGTGATTGTCCCGCTTGCGTTGTGGTTGATGCGCACCCAGCCACTTACTCTGGGTTTATTCGTTGTGGCGTTGTTACAACCCAAGACTGGATATACTGCAGACTGGACCAGCTGGTTTAAAAATCAGGATCAGCAGGCACTGGAATCCTATCAGCAAGGCAACTTTGAACAGGCGCAGAGCGCTCAGGATCCGCTGCTCAAAGGCACCGCATTATACAAAGCCGGAGAGTATGAACAGGCAGCGGAACAGCTCAAACACACCACATCCGCCACCGGGCAATATAACTATGGTAATGCGCTGGCGAAGTCCGGACAACTTGATCAAGCCATTGCGGCCTATGAGCAGGCCCTGCAACTGGACCCTGATTTAGAACAAGCGAAAGCAAATAAACAGCTGGTTGAAAACCTCAGGGAACAGCAACAGCAGTCCCAGCAACAAAATGGCGACCAGTCAGATGATCAGCAGCAATCCGGCGACCAGCAAGATCAGCAGCAAAGTGACCAGCAGCAAGACGGTGAACAACAAAACGGCCAGCAATCAGATGGGCAGCAGCAACAGCAAGACGAACAACAGTCTTCGCAATCTGATTCTGAACCGCAATCTGACTCTTCACAAAGTGAAGCAAATGACCAGCAAAGCGCTGAGTCTCAGGATGCGGCAGCATCAGACAATGATAACGCACCCGAGCTTGCACAATCGGAACAACAAAACGAGCAGGAGCAACAAGCAGAACAGACTGCTCAGCAGATGCAGCAGGCACAGCAACAAGCTACTGAAGATCAAAGTCAGCCCGAGGGGACACAGCAAATGATGCAAAGTCGCCCACTGACACCAGAAGAAAAAGAAAAAGCACAGCAACTCGATCAGTTACTGCGTAAAGTACCAGACGATCCAGCCATCTTGCTGCGCAACAAAATGTTATTGGAATCACAACAACGGGTGCGTCAGCGACGCCCGCGAGGAGTAGAAAAATCATGGTAACGCGATTACTGGGATCCGTGATCTTACTTATTACAATGATGCCTACCTGGGCGATAGACCAGCTCAGCGCCAGTGTCGACAAAAACCCGGTGCTGGTTGGAGAGTATTTTACCCTGACCATAGAAGCTAATGGCAAAGTATCCGGACAGATGCCAGACACCAGTGCCCTGAGCGCTCAGTTTGTCACCAGCCCTGTCAGTACCAGCTCCCGCACCAGTATCATCAATGGCAGCATGAGCAGTACCACCAGCTGGCAAATGCAACTTCTGTCTCGCAAAGCCGGGGAATTTACCATCCCGAGTTTTGAAGTTGCAGGTCATCAGTCTCGCCCTATCAAGCTCAAGGTACTTGCCCGCGAGCAAGATGGTGAAGCGCAGCAAAATATCTTTATTAAAACCGAGCTAAAACCAGATACATTGCATGTTCAGCAGGCTGCGCTCTTCACTGTTAAGCTGTATCTTGGCCAGGATCTGCTGGATGGTCAACTCAGCGCGCCACAAATGCAGGATGCGCAAATTGCCCAGCTGGGAAAACAAAGTGAGGACTATGAGATAGTCAATGGTCGTCGTTATATGGTCGTGACCCGAGAATACCTGGTACAACCACAAAAAAGCGGCACCTTTACATTGGAGCCACCTATCTTTAATGGCCAGATCCGCGAAGGCTACCGCCGAATGGCGGTCTCAGCGGTAGGTGACAGTCTTGAAGTCGAGGTGAAACCCATTCCGGATACCTATTCAGGTGCCTGGTTGCCCAGTGAGTTGGTCAACCTAAGCGAAGAGTGGCAACCAAATGAGCAGACCGTCACTGTTGGGACACCAATCACCCGCACTCTGACATTAACGGCTCTGGGGATCACCAAAGAGCAACAGCCCGATATACAAGTGCCTGATGTCGACGGCTTCAGAACTTACCCGGATGAAACAGATCGAAAACAGATGACGCGCGACGGCCGGGTAATTTCTCAGCTTATTGCCTCTTATGCCTTGTTGCCTCAGACACCTGGCACTTATACTCTGCCAGAAATTAAAGTGCCCTGGTTCAATACCGTGATCAATAGAGTACAGTATGCAACCTTGCCATCCAGAACCATTGAGGTAAAAGCCGATCCGAATCAGGTATCGGTCGCCCCTGCGCCTGTCGCCAACACGCCACAGCAAACAACAACTCAGGCTGAACCACACATTGTGATCCAGCCGGCAGATAAAACCTGGCTGGACTGGGCGCTGATTGCATCTGGTTATGTACTGTGGTTCATTACTTTGTTAGTGTGGTTTATAACTCGCCAATCGGCCAAGGTAGCGCCAACGCAGAGCGATTATACACCCCAAGCGCCAGACGAAGCACAAGCAATTAAACAAATTAAACACGCCGCTCAACACTCAGATCCGGGACAATGCTATCAGGCCCTTAAAGCACTTGCGCGCGCACAAGGCTATGACCATATCCATGCCTGGCGCCGCCAGCTCAGCCATGAGTTGCAAAACGAAATTGCAAAGTTGCAAGGGGCGCTCTATAGTGCCAAACAAGAGAACGTTGACCTGAGCGTGCTATATCAACTGATTGCCGCACAGCATAAGCAGGTTAAAAACGCGAAAAAACAGCAACTTGAGCCGTTGTACTAATTTTTCTTCGGTGAGATGAAATAATGTTGCTAGAGACAAGGTCTTATTAGCATGACCACAAAACAAAAACGTTACGAAAGTCTGGTCCAGGTGTACAACAAGGAGCTTTATCGCTTTGCTTACTGGTTGTGCCAGGACCCGACCATTGCTGAAGATTTGGTACAGGAAACTTTTTTACGCGCCTGGCGATCACTGGACGCCCTGCAGGATGACAGCGCAGCCAAATCCTGGCTATTAACCATTTTGCGGCGAGAAAATGCGCGCCGCTTTGAACGCAAACAATTTGATTATGCCGACGTAGAGCAGGACACGCTGGTTGATTCGACCAGTGCCTCACCCGACTCGCAGACTGAGCAAATGATGGTCCAAAGACAGATTAGTTTATTGTCACCGGAATATCGTGAGCCGCTGCTGTTACAGGTTGTGATGGGCTGCTCCGGCGAGGAAATAGCACAGATCCTGGAACTCAACAAAAATACCGTGATGACCAGGCTATATCGTGCCAGAAACCAATTGAAAGAGGCTTTAACACAAGTGACCGAAACAGCAAAAGGGGCATCAAACTGATGGATGAACTTGAATTTCGCCGCCGCTTGTTTGCCGATCCCAATGATAAGGATGTAATTGCACAGGCAGACACAGATCCGGCCAAACAACGTCTCGTAAAAGAGATGCAGGATTTTGATGCAACACTTCACAGTGCGCTGGATATTTCAGTGCCTGATGACCTGGCACAAAAAATCCTTGCAAAGCAGCAAGCAGATACAGAGACTTCCAGCAAACAAAGTGCCGAAGTAAAACAGCTGGCCTGGTACCGTCGCTTTAAAGCGCCGCTGGCCACGGCTGCCTCAGCCTTACTGGCTGTCTCCTTGTACTTTGCAACCTCAGTTCAGGCGCCATTGCATGCAGGTGAACATGCGCTAGAACACGTATATTACGAAGCAGAAGCCCTGGCGTTAACAGATGAAGTTCAGTTACAGGTTGTCAACGAGAAGCTTGCTATGTTTGGTGGCAAACTGGAATCCATGCCGGGTAAAGTGACCTATGCAACGTTTTGTAACTTTAAAGGGCAGCGCAGTCTGCATTTGATATTTCAGTCGGAGCATGGCCCGGTAACTGTGTTTATTGTGCCCACCGACAGAAATGAAGCCACAGGCACAGACGAGCAGTTTGCCGATGCACGTTTCAGCGGAAGCATCAAGCCAGGAGAAAGAGCGGACACCATTTTAGTGGCTGATCTGAATACCCCATTGGAGCGTTACGAAACGGCTGTGACAGAATCATTACGCTGGTTGTAAATTTTACTTTCTTTATATACAACAACACCGGGTTTTAACCCGGTGTTGTTGTATTACTATGTACCCGCCCCAACACTTAAAACAAATAGCTGATGAAAAAGAATCAACTATCAGTTATTTACGAACAATCAGAAAGATTATTTCGACCTGAACAAAAAACACATACAAACTTAATTATTTCAAACACTTAGCATCCATCTTGTGCAACGTAACCTGAACCCGCTATTGAAATCGCTTCGCTTCACCACATTGATTAATTACAATGCGTTCAGATCTAAAACTCAGAGGAACACCATGAAACAATTCATTGTTTTAATGACATTAATTGCCGTTTTGGTATCAACCAGTTTCAGTGCAGAAGCACGGAAAAAGTTCGGCAGCAAAAAAAGTGCGGGTAAAACCCACGCAACGAGCACCACGGCACAGAAAAAACAAGTGGACACCAAAACACTGGCACCGAATACTGCCGCAAAGCCTAAATCAAACAAAAAAGGCATTATGGCTGGCGTATTAGGCGGCCTGTTGGCAGGTGGCCTTATCGCTGCAATGATGGGCGATGACTTCGAAGGTTTCCAGTTTATGGAAATGATCTTGTTTGCGATTCTGGCATTCGTACTATTCAAAGTCATAAAATCCTTCATGACTAAACGCCAGCAACCACATATGGCGGGGATGCCTCAAGGTGGTAACTTTGGTGGTGGTAACTTTGGCCAGAATAATGCTGATCAGGGTCAAAACCAGAGCGCTCAGTTCCGTCAGCAAGCTCAATCAACCACGACGAGCGGTGGCTTTGGTCAGCAGCAGGAGCAAGTACCATTTAATTTGCCAGCTGACTTTGATGTGAACGGCTTCTTACAAGGCGCCCGAGAGCATTATCATACCGTACAGACTGCCTGGAACCAGGGCGATTTTGACACTCTGGCTGAGTACCTGAGCCCTGAACTGGTCGAAGAGTTTAAACAAGACCGTGCACAACATGGCGATGTCGCAACAGAAGTGATGTTTGTTGATGCGCAATTAGTGCGTGCAGAAACCTCACCTGTGGCCTGGGAAGTGAGCGTCATGTTCAAGGGTAAATACCGTGACCTTGGCGACAAACAGGAAGAACCAATCCACGAGATCTGGCACCTGGAAAGAAAAACACAGGGCGATGCGCCTTGGGTTATTGTCGGTGTGGAAGATCTGATCGACTAAATCGACGTCTGTGCTACCAGAGCAACTTTGCTGGTAGCACAGTTTGTTTCATTCAATTGATTCCCTTACCTGACCAATTAAACGTCGACTAACCGGCACTCTCTGACCGTCACTGAGGTGTAAGAACGCATATCCAGCGACTGCTTTATCCTTATTCAACGCGACCTTTCTGACTTTGTCCAAATCAACAAGATAAGATCTGTGTACCTGCATAAATGTGGCGGGTAGTTTTTCTATCAAACTTTTCAGCGAGCCTGAATACAATCGCTCACCACCGCCTTCCAAATGTAGCTCAACATAATCGCCAGCTGCGCGGCACCATATCAACTGTCCTACATCAATACGCTCCGTTGAGCTACCAAAAGTGAGATTGAGATACTGCTGTGCGTCTGTTTTATCCAGTTGCGCCAGTTTTACCTGCAATTTAGCAATGGCCTGTTGGTCTATAATGCTCTGGATCTGAAGCTCACCCAGATGACGAATATGCAATCCCAAAAAAGCCCCAAGCAATGCAGTGACCATGATGTAGAACAACAGACTATGAAATGACTGTACGCTCAGTATAGCCGCCAGAAGGAACGCACATAGCGTCGCAACCAATACCAGAGCTTTACTGGTACGGGACTGATAATAATACCTGCCAGATACCAGTATCCCAACGAGTACCGGAAAAGCCACAGCCAGCGTTGTTTTCTGGTCAAACCCAGGACTAAAAAATACCACAAGCAAGGTGAGGCTCATACTCAGAGCCAGGATCGTCAGCCGGGTATTAATAAGGACCTGACAAGAACGCAGCAGGTATGCCAGTAATCCGCAGCCAAAGCCCAACGCACACAGTAAGATTAAAATAAGCCTGACGTCATGCAAAGGGTAAGGATAACTGATCCAACCGCGCAACTGCTCAAGCGCCAGTTGAACGGCAGCAATGCCAAACAGCCAGAGCAGCCCTGCCGGGATCTGAGCCCGCAAAGGGCTTAACCTCAGGATCAGTAAATAAAGCACCCCGAGGACCAGAACGCATAATACGCTCAGTTGTATATGTGGCTCTATGCCAAAGTACTCTGTGCTGTTCTGGTACTGACCCAGTGCTGCAAGATGTAACGGTGAAGATAAGCGCAAAAGGCTCTGATGAGAGGACAGATGCATGACCACCCAGTTTTCACCTTCTTTGATGACATCGGGAGGGACATAAAACCGAGTGTCCATGCGCCCGGCAAGCTCTTGCTTACCATCGAGAGCAACACGGCCATTCGTGCCAAGCAACCTGCCATTCAAATAAACCTCACTGGAAGCTTTCGCGAACAGATAAAATGCGTATGGCCCTGCACGCTCTTGCCAATGCTCAGATAAATGTAATGGTGCCTTTAACCAGATAGCTTGCCCCTGTGGATCGCCACTGAAAAATGACTGCGTCTTACAAGCTGGCTCTTCAAAAGTTGGTATCGGCCCACCGCCAGGGCACACCCACACTTGATGATAATTTATGTGTGTCCAATCTAGTGCTAACACATTGCCAGACAACAACAGTAGTGTACAGAGCACTGTTCGCAATAATCTACTGTCACGAAATCGCACACCTTCTCCTATGTCGACCTTTGGTCGGCTGAATTCAACCGCTTGTCGATATTACTATTAAAATCAATGCATTCGATAGAATATCGCATGATATTTGGTCTCGAACAAGCTTAACTGGGTGCAATTCCAACCAACTAGATCATCATTATGAAAAACATCCGCTATTACGATTTTGGCAACTCTATGCTGCGCGTACTGCTGCTCCTCACCTTTATCATGCCTTTTGGTACAATCAGTCAGGAGCAACCCCAATCAGTTTATGAGAATGAACAGGCAATCACATTTAAGACTCAGGATAACCAACAAGTTGCTGCCTTTTCAGGTTTTGTTACTGTGCCAGAGAATCGTAAACTGGCAAACAGCCGCACTATTCGTGTTCATTATGTACGATTTCCAGCCACCACTAAACATCCCGGCAGCCCCCTTGTTTATCTGGCCGGTGGTCCGGGAGGATCTGGTATCAAAACAGCCGAATATGCCAATTTTCGTTTTCCTTTGTTTATGGCCCTGCGCGAATTTGGTGATGTGATAGCACTGGACCAGCGTGGCACAGGTAAATCCGATCAACTTCCCTCCTGTCAGTCAGGCTTTTACACCGACGCAGATACGCCACAAACTGATCAGGCAATTGCGCGTCTATACCAGGATGCCGCACTCAAGTGTGCCGCATCCTGGCAGGCACAAGGAATTGATATCAAAGGATATACAACAAAACAAAGTGCAGAAGACCTGGATGACCTCAGACGTCACCTCAAGGCCGAAAAGCTGACCCTCTGGGGGATCAGTTATGGCACTCACCTGGCGCTCGCTGCGACCAAACTGATGCCCGGTAAGCTGGATAAACTCGTACTGGCCAGTGTCGAGGGCCTGAACCAGACAGTCAAACTACCCGCTCAGACAGACGCCTACTTTACCCGAGTTCAGCAGGCCATTAACACTCAGCCTAAAGCAAAGGCGCTGTACCCCGATATTGCCGAACTGATCCGTCGCGTACATGAACGCCTAGAAACATCCCCAATAAAAATACAAGCAATTGATACTAAGGGGAAGAAAATAGATTTCCTGTTTCAACGCTGGCATATGCAGCGCCTGGCATCGTCAATGATAGCCGACCCGCACCGAGGCATGAAGCGCTTGCTGGCACTTTATCGGGCTTTGGATATAGGGATTACTGAACCGCTTCAGCACATCGCAAACAGAGGTTATTTTAGCGATACTCAGATTAGCTTCAGACTCATGCCATTCGCCATGGACATAGCCTCCGGTATTACACAGCAAAGGCTGGCTCAGGTTAAGCAGCAAAGCACAACAGCGTTGCTTGGTGCCTATTTAAACTTCCCTATGCCTCAATTGCAGGGGGTCATTGCCGAATTGGACCTAGGCGATGCATTTCGCAAAGCCCCAGTATCCGACGTGCCTACGTTAGTGCTGTCGGGCTCATTGGATGGCCGCACTTACCCACACAGTCAGCTGGACGCCGTCAGGAATTTTAGCGATGTGACGCAAGTCATCATCGAAAATGCAGGACATAATCTGTTTATGCGCTCGCCACAGGTGACGGAAGTGATAAAAACATTTTTAGCAGGTAAATCGGTGCAAACCAGCAATATCAGAGTACCACTGGTAGAGTTTTATTGAGCAGGTATTTGTATCAGTAATTACAACTTCTGAGTTTACAGAGAAAAATGCCTCAGTAGCGCTCAATCGCAACAAATGGTGTTAATGTGATTGAGCTGACCTTTTCTCCGACTATCACACCTGGCAGGCTGCACGCGTACAACTCCGCCTGTCAGTCAACGTATTACATAGTTCATAGTTGGTAATATCTGGTGGCATACCACCTGCGATAAAAGGTGTTTGCGCATCGGCAAGCTTTTTTGTTCTAGTCAGATTTTTTAACTTCTTAATTTTCAGTTCTATGTTATTTCCTTGTTTATTTATCACTCACCTTTTAAGCTAGCAGCTCCCATCCAAACGACAAAAAACAAACAGTAAACATCACCTTTGTCACATCACGTATTCACACGTATATGCTTTTTATATTCCCCTGGCGTCATGCCTGTGTGGGTTTTAAATGCCTTATAAAAAGAAGATCGCGCGTTAAAGCCCACTGCCATCGCTATATCCAGCACGGTTTTATCGTTCGCGCGCAGTAGCTCCGCTGCAGCGTCAATCCGGGCTTTATTAACATAGTCAAAAAATGACTGTCCCAATGTCTGATTTAAAGTTTGAGACACATAATTTGCTGATACTTTTAAATATTCTGCCAGTTTGTAGAGGGTCAGGTCCGGCTCCAGGTAAAGCTTCTCTGTGACCACTGCAGTGTATATTTTCCTGGCAATGCGATTTGCCTGCTCATCGCTCAACGCCGAATGCTGGTATTTGACTGAAGCTGGTTGCTCTGTCACCTCGTCACTTAGCGCGTGTGACTTATCTGACTGTTCAGTAAGAGGGTATACTTTGTCGAATCCAGGCTTTTGTCTCAGAGACCAGTAGAGCAAAATCCAGATTGTAACAGTAGTCAATGTCGCGACTCCCCCCTCTCGCAAAAACGTAGGTTGTGCACTCAAATCCTGAACAAGGGTGAGCGCCAGCCAGCCCCAGGTAAATACCATCAGGGTTAACACAATACCTAACCAGCCCAGTTCACGCTCTTTGGTACTGGCAAATACTGCATGCAACTGACGCCGATAAGCTAGCAAATGACGCCAGGTTTTAATCACATAAACCAGGCTTTGCAAAGGCCAGAACAGCATAACGGTTATGATCAACCAAACCGTAAGGCGCGCGTCAGCTGCCAGCTCCACATTTCCTTCGGCGAAAAAGATATTAAATAAAGCGCTCTCAGAAAGCAGCAACAGACTGACTGACAACACACAGGAGATACAGGCCGGAACAAAATGCCATACGCTATGGCGGGTAAAGCGCCAGGGGACCTGTGATGTTAACCCTCGCGTATAGAGGTAAAAACAAGGAAAAAGTAACAACCAGGCCGGAACAATCGCTGCAATATAAACATAACGGGCTGCGGGAAACTGAGCGAAGATAAGTGGACCAGATAAGATCACACACAGAGATAAAAGAAACAGTGCCAGTGCCCGGTAACAATGCCAACGCCGCTCTCTGCCAGCGAGTATTGTCAATGCAAGCCCCAGTGCACCGAGTAAAAAGGTATAGACAAACGTCAATTCAGCACTAACCAAAACAAAACAACCTCATGATTTTTATACTTATAGTTTTTTATACTGTCCTAACCTTTAGTATTGGACGACAGCCTTTGACCGCCAGTATAAAGTGCATCACAAGCACATCGCAATAAAGAGGAATAACAAGATGGAACAGATCACATTGACTATGCTGATACATATAATCACAGGAACCGTTGCCATAGTTGCAGGCGTTATTGCTATAGCAGTTACAAAAGGAAAGCCTTTACACGCCAGGGCAGGCACCGGGTTTGTCTATACGATGCTCATAATGGCCCTCAGCGGTACCTTAATCGCGATATTACAACCCATGATCATCACTGCTATTGCAGGCATCTACACGACTTATCTGGTAATGACTGCGTGGCAGGCAGTGAAATCAGCACCGAATACGCGAGGAAGATTCGATTATGTATTCCCTGTATGTTCACTGTTGATCAGTTTCGCCTGTCTATATTTTAGCAATCAGGCGGGCACCAGCCCCGCTGAAATGAAACACGGCATAAGTGCTTATGATTACTACTTTTTTGTATTACTCGCCAGCTTGTCTTTTATTGGTGACGTGCGTCTGGCTTACTCAGGAGGCCTGACCTCGACACCCCGCCTGATCCGCCATTTGTGGAGAATGTGTTTTGCTCTATTTATAGCGGTTGGTTCATTCTTGTCACAAGGCGCGGTAAAAGTCGTACCACAGGCACTTATAGACTCGGGTTTGTTAGCAATACCTGAGCCCTTTATCTTGCTGGTCATTGTATATTGGTGCTTAAAATTGAGTTTTGGTAACAAAATACGCCAGTGGCGTGCTAATCGTACTGCTCAGTCCTCTTCCTGAGACAGATGCAGCCGGCATAGTTCAGTTGCCACTGAACTTTGCCGACAGTGTTGTGAAATTACCTGGTTTTCGGCTTTTTTTATCAGTTCAGTCAGTTCACCGCTTTGCGTCATGCGACTTAACACGTCGTCGATTTTCTTCACCCAATGCCGCTGATCCTTATGGATATAGTGATACAGCTTCAACACTCGAAAGCTACGCTGATGTGGTACGACATTTTCAATTCCAGCCTTAGCCAGCATAACCAGGCCGTCGATACGATTGGTCAGAGCAATATCAGCCAGTCCCTTAGACACCAGATTCAATGCCTGTATGGTGGTATCCGTGTCCTCTACTTCGGACATCCCTTTGGTGATGTTATTGGTGTGTTTTACACCGCGCACTTTTGCAATTCTATAATTGCTCAAGTCTTGTTCATTCTGGATATCAACATGACTATCGCTGCGAACAAAAGCCATGGTCTCTAGCGTGTAATAAGGGGTTGGAACACGAATAGTATGCGGATTCTCATCACCATAGCTGTAAATTCGCATGATTTCCCCATGCCGCTTTCCGCTACGCACCAGCTGTTGTGCACGCTTGCCTGGGTAAGGTGTTACCACAATAGTTACATTAAGTTGGCGGTAAATCTCAGGCAAGACCAAGCGCCCTACTTCCTGCTCAATCAGATAGTTAATTGATACAAAGTGCAAGGGCCCAGCAAACACGTTGTTGCACCATAATAGCAACAATAACAGAGACTTCTTCATCGGCCTACCGAGCTTTTAAGATAATGTTTATTCGATTATTTTAGTATCACAAGAGCAAATATCAATGATTGACTGTGCAAGTTGCAACATTACCCTTATTGCAATAATGATAGTCCAGATAGTAGTGTGTTTGTGCAGGCTTCTTACTCTGAGTAATAAACTGGTATAGTAACTCAGTCCCCAGACGTCCCATTTCAAAAGGTTTCTGCCCAATGTTTGTCACAGATAAGCCTCGTTGCAGTGCTTTGAGTTGCGTATTTTCTGTATCAGCGGAGATTATCACCCGCTCCTGCTTAGCAATCAGCGTTTTAAACTGCGCCATACGGGTTATGTAGTCTGGGTTAAACTGTGCAAACCCGGCAACGGCCAGAAATATGGGCGGATTGGGATATTTCATCATTGTGATCAACTGATCCAATGCATCAGCTCGTCTTCCCATAGTAAAAAGCGGACAACGGTAATGCTCAATCCAGCCACTTTCACCTGACATTCTATTTTTGCTTTGACCAGACAATGCAAATCGCACTCCCGCGATGCGTTGATTCAGATTAGGAGTTGTCTGATGCCCCGACTGCAGACAGATGTATTGTTTCGACTCTGTTTTAAAACGTTTTGCCTCTTCTCCCAGCGCCTTCCCAAAGTCAAAATTATTGGTCCCGACGTACGCCAAGCGATATGCCTGATGTTCTTTAAGTAAATCTGAATCAAAAGTAATGACCGGGATACCTTTCTCGGCAGCCAGCCTGAGTGCCCCCTCGACAAGATACCCTGAATCTGTGGTTGAAATAAGCAAACCGTCGATGTCTTTTTTGATTAGCTCTTTAACTATCAGAACCTGTGTTCTGACATCCTGATAGTCGTCAGCTCCATCGTAAAGACAATTAACATTAGGATAGTCGCGTGCAAAGTAGACACACCCTTTGTGCGATTGCTGGTAAAAACTATCGTTTTTGGTCTTTCCGACCACGGCAATATTGATAGGTACGGCTGCGTCATAGGCGCCAAAGGCCAAAGCCTGAGGGCACATTAGTGTGACAAAAAGGAATGATATCTGAGCAACACGATGGATCATGCAGGTGTCTGGTCCCGTAACTGCCTACTTGTTAACAGTGTAACCAAATCACTCTAAAAAACAATCACCTTCATATTATTGGGAAGTTGCCACCAGCTCAAAGAGTGCTGAATGATTGGGTGCTTCCTCCACATCAGACACCCTCTTTGAGCCACTTTCATGGTTATCTACAGCTAAATGCTAAAGTGATTTGATACGGCTCGCCCATAGAATCTTCGGCTATACCACCTCCAATACTCATGGCAGCGCCCACATCGTCAACCGCATTCTCACCGAAGATCCACATTGCGGTGCCCGCCGCTTCTACTGCCGTCGCTATGTTGCGTTTTTGCAAGTACTCCTGCTCTGGCATCGACCCCATATAGGTAATGTTTTCATTTTGAATGTAGGCGTGCCCACGGTCTTGCTCATCGCAATAATGATTGGCCTGCTCCAGTGCTTCCTTGCCTGCTGCCTCTCTGGTCTCTGCAGTCAAGTTTACATAGTGCTTGCCATCCGCAGAGGGACGTACGTTATTGTGGTGTGCACAGCCACTTGCAAAGATGACGACCAAAGAGAATGCTATCCAGTTTTTCATGATGTTTACCCTGACTAATATGTAATTATTAAGACAGAGTATATTGAGTATCACAGTGGCATTCAGTGAGAGAATGTTGAAAAATGTTATCTCTGCATCACGCCGTTGCTTGCCGCTAATATCTGACATGACTGCCCGGATTTGAAACGCTCATACAATGCATGGTCGAATAAAATCGTATCACTCATTCTCTGATCTGCATATTGATATGTCACCAGCATATGCGCCTGATGACATACCAGCGGATTTATCAGACGTTTATCGCTAACAATAACTAAATCAATAATCGGGCACTGACGATAATGCGGTTTTTCTTTCCTTGAAAAGCGCCACATATCAGTGATGCTCCATCACCAGTTTGGCAGCAACTAGATCACTCAGTGCTGTGCCCACAGATTTAAACAAAGTAATTTCACTGTTATGGCTACGCAAGTAGCGATTTTCCCGAGCCATATCAGCCAACTCCGCCTCAATCTGCTCAGCCTTAAATACCCCTTGTTCCATCGGGATAAGCAGTTCTCCAGCTTCATTCAAGACGTTAGCTTTGCTGTCAACGAACACGCGACTGGCTAGCAAGGTCGCGGTATCTATTTCCCTGGCATTTTTGTGGTGATTGCCAATCAAGTCGATATGGGTTCCAGGCTTCAACCAACGTCCGTCAAATAGTGGCTTATGGCTCCCTGTCGCAGTACAGATAACGTCTGCCGCGCCAATCACCTCAGCACTGCTTTGACCCAGCTCGAACCTAACTTCAGGAAACATAGTCACCAAAGAAGCCTGAAGGCTGGCTGCTTTGTCTGGATTTCTGGCGACCAGCGTGACCTTATCATAGTCTCTGACCGCCAGGTGTGCGCGAACCATATAAGGAGCAAGCTTACCTGCACCAAACATAATCAAGTGTTTTGCATCTTCTCTGGCAAGGTAGGATGCTGCCAATGCAGAAACTGCAGCAGTACGCCATAGTGTCACCTGAGTACCATCCACCAGTGCCAAAGGCTCACCGTGATCCCGATCAAACAACATAATCTTTGAGTAGAGGCTGGCTTTACCCTGGGCTTCATTGTCAGGGAAATAAGTAAAAGCCTTGACACCAATGACGGTGTCATTCCACGCAGGTAGCACAGCAAATGCATCATGATTATCGGCATGTGGATCCAGTTCAAAAACACTGCGTTTTGGCATCGCATGTTCACTGGCAAACCCGCGTTGTAGCGCAGCGATCAGAATAGGAAATGAGAGTGCCTGCTGCACCTGTTCGCGGTCAATGATTTTCATAACCTCTCCTTTATAGTTCGAAGTGTTGCGGAGAATGAGTAAGCAGCTCATAGCCAGATTCGATGATAGCAATGTCTTCTTCCAGCCTGACCCCGCCATAGCCCGGAATGTAAATGCCCGGTTCAATGGTGATCACATTGCCCGGTTCCAGTTGATAATTGACACCCGGTTTGATGAAAGGCTGCTCATGTAAAAAAAGCCCCAGGCCATGGCCCAGCCCTTCACCGGCATACTGGGCAAACTCACTGTTGAGCAGCACCGAGTGGGCAGCCTCATTCAACTCCCGGCAATCTGCTCCAGAGCACGCACGTACCAGTGCTGCTCGCTGGGCTGATTGTACCGTATCAAACATTGCCCTTTGTTTGGTGCTTGGGGTGCCATAGACATAGGTGCGCGTCATATCCGAGCGATAACCGTCGACAACCGCCCCAAAATCAACCAGGATAAAGTCTCCAAGGCGAAGTTTCTGCGTTGAAGGACTGCCGTGTGGTAAAGCACTACGTGCCCCAAACAAGAGTATGGTGTCGAACGAAACCCCTTCAGACCCTAACTTTTGCATCCGATAATCTAACTCCAATGCTAAATCACGCTCACTGACCCCCTCTTTTATTAAAGGCAACGTATCTGCCAGTGCCTGATCAGCTATCTGAGCAGCCTGACGGATACGGCTAATCTCATGTGTTGTTTTAACCTGTCGTAGTTGCTCAACCAGTCCAAGCGTTGGCATTAAAACTCGGCCTGAAAGCTCGCCACTGATCTGCTGCCACTGACCGACATCAATATGGGCAGCGTCAAACGCGATTACTTTTAACTGACCGGATAAACGACTCAGACACTGACCCAGGCTCTCAGTATCTCGGTGCCTGAGCACGACTTCGGTCTGCTCAGTTTCTTTGCTGGCGCGCTCAAAGTAACGATAATCAGTGATCAGTAAACACTGTTCGTGACTGATTAATAATGTGGCGGCATGACCGCTGAATCCACACAAATAACGAATGTTCTCATAACCAAAGACCAGCATGCCTTCGTAGTCAGATGTCACAAGCTGACTACGCAACCTGGTTTGTCGTTGCAAATACTGACTCATCTTAGAATAAATCCATGTTTTAGCGGATCACTGGGATCCAGACAAAATATATGTTTTCCGGTCACATGCGCCTCACCCATCACTTTTGGACGAACCGCCTGATGTCCGTAGTACTGAAAAGTTTCACCAATACTGGTGTCAAAACCACAACCCAGAAGCCCCTCAATATGAATAACTTCGCCCGGGTCCAGTTTGCCCTCTACCGCCAGCAACGCCGCTCTGCCACTCACACCAGTACCTGTGGGGCTGCGATCCAGCGAGCCATCGGCAAATATACAAACATGGCGGCTATGACTGTCTACACCACAGACTTGTGAATTGGAGTAGAACACCACACCATATAGAAAACCCAGAGAAGGGTCTTCTGGATGTGTAAGCTCAACGATTACGCTCAGAGTTCGTTTTATTTTTCTACCCAGAGTTATGATTTCTTCATAGTTTTGCTCAATGAGTGCTAAATCTAGTTGGTCAGCATTTACATAGGCGTAATAGGCACCACCAAATGCAATATCACAATGAACGGTGCGTTGTGGTGACAACGTCACAGGCACATTAAGCTGACATACAAATGATGGCACGTTATAAAAGCCCACTCGCTGACTCTCAGAGGAATAAAATGCACTGATTTGCCCTGCTGGGGTATCCATGTTGAGGGACTGCTCTTCAACGACTCCTGGCCCTAACGATCTGGCCAACTCAGTTAGCGCGATCACCGCATGACCACACATTGTCGAGTAACCCTCGTTATGCATAAATAACACACCAAATGCGCTATCATCCCTTTCGGGCTCAGTTAGTAACGCGCCATACATATCCGCATGTCCGCGCGGCTCAAACATCAATGCTCTGCGCAATTCTTCAAAGTGAGCCTGGCAGTATAAGCGTTTCTCAACCATGCTTTTGCCTTGTGGCTCAGGCCAGCCAGTCAGTATGATACGAAGTGGCTCACCTGCCGTGTGCATATCCAATGCCTGAACTTGTTGCCAATGTGGCGGTATATGCCACTGAGTCAGGTCAGATTTCATCTTACCTCCATAACGAAAAGCCGGGCATAAAGCCCGACTGACCAGGGAAAATGTTCGATTAAAAAGTAAAGCGCGCAACCAAGGAAACGTAACGTTCCTCCTGTCGGCGTGTCACCAACCCATAATCTGGGTTAAGCTCGAGTTCCTGCCCTTCTACAGAGCTGCTGCGAGTTCTGGTTTCGGTGATATCTAAAGCGGCATCATTATTAAGCAGGTTGTAGACAGTGGCTTTAAGCATCAGATCATGACCTGAGATCTCCGTGTTGTAGGTCAATGACATATCCAGATTTGTCAACCATGGGAGGTTATCGATACTGCCTCGCGGTGCCGGATTGCCGTTTTCATCGTAGTGACTGACATGACCATAACCGCGACTCACGCATTTATCCCAGGGACTGCCCTTTTTACAGCTATCAACATCACTCGGGTGTAATGACAAATAGTTTGTCGGGCGACCCGAAATAGCACGGGCAACCAACCCTAAGGTTAACTCATCGGTCAGTTCGTAAGCACCTGAGAACTTGAAGGCATGACGGTGATCATTGGGTAAGTCACCGTAACCGTGATCCATCAGATCGGCATAGTCGTAGGACGTCGTCCAGCCTGGATCGGCCTGATTGTTGTCGGTTTTTACCAATCCTTCAGTGTTGCCATAGCTGTGTGACCAAGTGTAAGAGGAATTGATCCTAAAGCGATCAGTCAGGTTACCTTCCAAGGTAAACTCCAGTGCCAGATATCTGCGTTTAGCCTGCTGCAATGCAAGTTCCTCGGCGCTGAGCGTGATGTCATCGACCTGCCCGTCACCGTCAAAGTCATAGCTCAGGGCAATGGCTTCGCCAGGATTGTTCAGCACATAGTAGGAGCTTTGTCCGACGTTATCCGTGATCCCCAGCTCAGCCAGTTTTTTCGCCAGTACCGGTGCAACATTGGTATCTTCAACGCTGCGCCCTAAATCCCGGTAGATTGCGCGGATCCCCAGCGCCATATCGTCGAATACCTCCTGCTGATAGCCTAACGTAAACTCATCAGAATACATTGGCTTCAGATCGGAAGATGCGATAAGACCCGGCTCTGTGATCCCCCGTTGAGTCCAGTAGCGGTCACGAAACTTAGCCCCCCGACTAGGCGAACCATCAGCTTCGAGAACAGGTAACCCATTGGCATCTACCTGATCCAGCGCATAATAGTCATACCACTCAACTGAAGCAGAACCGAGCGTCACGTTCATATTTGCCGATACCGGTTGAAAGTAACGGCCATAGGTGGCAAAAATTTTAGCGCTGCCGTCACCGTGCAGATCATAAATAGCCTGTAATCTTGGCGCGATTTGATTTTTCATGTCCACATAGGGGCGACCATCCGTTACGGTGTTTTCAAATTCACTGTATCTAAGCCCTAAATTCAGCACTAAGTTATCCGTGGCCTGCCAGCTGTCATTGATATAAAACGCTAAAGCTGTTGAATCTGAGTCAACTTCTCGGGTACGTACCCGATGCTCGATATAATCGCTGCCCTGAGGTGCACCAGATAGATCGCCCTCAGACGCTGTCATAACCGTCCACCAGCCTTGTGCTTCGCCAATGCCATTCTGGCCTTCGTAGTAATCGACCGTGATCTTGGCATAGTCCAGGCCAAAAGATATCGAGTGCATCTCCAGGTCCCAGGTAAAGTCCAGCTTAAACTGGTCACGGATAAACTCTTCTTCTGTGATACCGCTGGCGGTGTGTGATGAAACAGTCACAAAACCATCACGCTCATCCCAAACACCCGGATCTGTTGAAGCCACAACGTTTTCGACATTTTCCGACACCCGACCTAGCACAGCGGATACAGAAAAGAAGTCGCTGAGGTAGCCATTGTAATTCAGGCTGTAGACTTTACCACCGTCCTCACCCGGGGCGGCTACGCCTCGAGGATCACCAATCACATTACTTTCCCCGTCATAGGTATAGGATTGTCTTTCCCAGGTGCGCTTGTTATTCATGGCAGAAAAACCTACGGAATGGTTTTCATTGATGAACCAGTCCAGTTTGGCAAACCATCGATCTTCTTCACGATCTCGATCGTTATAGACGGTTTGCTTTGCCCAGGTATGATTTTCCCTGCGCGGTGCGAGCAACCCATAAAAGAATAAGGAATCTTCAATCAGTGCACCACTTGCCCACACCTGAAGCTCTTTAAACGTTTCACCTGATTGTTTTGTGTTGGTGTCATATCCCACAATTCCATTACTCTGATATATGGAGTCGTGTTGGTCTCTTAAGCTATTGGGGTCATAACGCATTTCAACCCCCAATTTAAAATCATTGTCGCCGGACTTAGAAACGGCATTAACAATACCGCCAAGTGCACCACCAAATTCCGGACTGACCCCGCCGGTTTTAATTTGAGTTTGCGAAATCGCTTCCCAGGGAAGGCGAATAGAACCCAGGCCGGTACGAATACTGGTGACATTCAACCCGTTGAAATAGTAACCATTCTCTGCCGACGATGAACCTCCGAAGCTGGATGCCCCTTTGAACTCTGAGCCACCGGGTTCAGCAGTTCCGGGCGCCAATAGCGCAATACTTTCAAAGCCGGTATTTACAGGCATAGCTTTGATTTCTTCGTCTGTGTATGTTACGCCCGCTGTGGAAGATGCCATGTCAACACGGCGAATGGCCGTACCCGATACCGCAATGCGCTCGATATCTGATGTACCTATCCTATTAAGTTGGGCATCCAGTAACACTGACTGACCTATACTCACCTGAACCTGCTCTTCGAGCACAGTTTCAAACCCGTCCTTGCTAATCGATACCCGATATTGACCGACCGGTAAATTACGCAGAATGTATTCACCCTGTGCATTGGTTCTGACGCTAAATGTCAGTCCTTTTGCTTTGTGTGTGAAGATGAGTTCCACACCGCTCAGGTCATTGCCCTGGCCACTGACGATATTACCTCTGATCAAACTGTTGCCATCTGCAGCAAATGCAGGCGCCGCGCCACCTAATGCCAGTGCGATTGCGCTCGCAGCCAGCGTCTGGCGGATCACCTGCGTATTATTTTTATTGTTACGCATTTCTAATTCCTGTTGAGTTCCCATTGATAAAGTGTCTGTCGAAGACCTAATCACCTTACAATGAATTTATATTGTATACAATATTTTTTATTCAAGTTGGTATGCATCATGGACCAACAATGAAAACAGGTGCAACTCGCAAATCAAAATGAGGCTATAAGGGGCAAATTCCCGCATGCAACTTGACGTCTCATCTCCTTAGGTAAGTCTTTGAGTCGTAGTTTAAATAAGTAGCGAACCCTGTTCGCTGATATTGATATCATTCAATATGAATTGGCTGATAAGGAAGACGCTTCCAGAGTCAGTGTGGACAGAGGAATAGAAAAGATGCGTGATGGAATGCCTCAGACAAAGATATCAACATCTAAACAGAAGGAAGTTTTTTTGCAAAAGCGAACAAGATAGTTAAAAAAGAGGTGAATTTAGTCGAAAATGATGAAAGGCTCAAAGTGCGAGTACGCACTTGAGCCCTGCAGTTACCTTATTGGCGGTACTTATCTACAGTCTGACAGCCGATAATACAGCCAGTAAGACATCCACCTGCGACCTCTGGTGTTAAGCCCTTTGCCAGATCTTTATTGTTGCTAATTAAATTTTTAACTGGCTTTTTCTTTAAGTTAAGTTTCATCTTAAGTCTCCTTTTATTTAACTCAAATTCAAAGTATATGAAGACTAAATAGAGAGCAATAAGAAACACCACACCGCAGTAAAGTTATTAAAATATTAATAAGCTGATACCACAACCCCAACAGTGGGGTTGTGGTCTGATAAAAAGACGATTATGGCCTAACCTTGTGAGGCAACCCAGCGATCGACATCATCTTCTACAATGGCCAAAGGTCTTGCGCCTTTAAGTAAGATCACATCATGGAACGCTTTGATATCAAACTTCTCACCTAAAGCCTTACGCGCTTTATCACGCAACTCAACGAGTTTAATCATACCTAGCTTATAGCCCAGCGCTTGTCCTGGCCAGGCGATATAACGGTCAATAGCTGCAGTCACATCGCTCATAGCAGATCCCGTCGCTTCAGCAAAGTATTCAATCGCCTGCTGACGCGTCCACTGTTTATAGTGAAGCCCGGTGTCGACCACCAGGCGAGCAGCACGATAGGCTTCCGCCTGTAAGCGGCCTAAATCACCAAACGGGTCGTTCTCGTACATGCCCATTTCGTATGCAACCAGCTCAGAGTATAGCGCCCAGCCTTCAATATAACCGTTGAACGAGGCATTCTGACGCATCAGGCCTATGTCTGTCTGCAGCATGTTCAGCGCAATCTGGAAGTGATGCCCAGGTACTGCTTCGTGATAAGTCAGTGTTTTCATACCAAAGCTTGGTACGGCCTTCATGTCTTTGAGATTGATGGCAAATACCCCGGGACGACTGCCATCCAAAGAAGGTCCGCTGTAATAGCCTCCCGGTGCACCCGCTTCTACCTCCTTGGGAATGCGGCGCACTTCTACTTTTTGGGGTGGTAGAGTTGAAAAGTACTCTGGTGCTTTTTTATTGATGGTCTCAATTTCTCCGCGCAAAAAGGTCAGCAATGCTTCGCGGCCCGCGTCACTGTCTTCGTATAAAAAGCGTGATTCATCGTTTAGCTGCTTCATGCGATCGCCCACTGAGCCCGTGGTGTAACCATTTTCGCGCAGTATCTCGTCCATTCGTGCAGTGATCCGTTTGACTTCAGCAAGCCCGATATCGTGGATCTGCTGTGCACTGAGATCCGAATCGGCCAGATAGGTAATTTCATGCTGGTAAAAGGCTTCACCACCTGGCTGAGCCCAGATGCCGACTTTTTCAGGAGCTTTTACCTGTAACACTTTAAGATCAGCAATCACACGCTGATATGCGGGATAGATCTTTTGATCAACCAATGCTGCAGCTGCATTAACGAGCTCGGTGCGCTGTGCTTCAGAGATAGATACAACGTTTGATAATTTGGTTTCAAATGAGGTAACCAATGGGTGTTTAGCGCTCGAATGCGCGGTAAAGTTATTCAGATAACCAAAGGTATTCGGAAACAGGACCTTGGGCAGAATGATGCCTTTTTCAGCATCATCCGTCAGCTTACCGCGGACCTGATCGGTCAGTGTTGCAAACGCCTCTAACCGACTCAGATAGTTTTGCGCATCCTGCAGATTCTCAACATTGTGCTGATCTTTAAGCAGATTTGGAATATCCACTAAAGGCCCGGAAAGCTGATTAACAATGTAAGGTAAATGCCCACCCCAGGTATCAATATAGCCACCGCTAAATTGGGCATCACCGGCATAATAACGCGCCAGCACTTCGTTCACACGCAGGTGTAAACGATCATCTTCATTCATTTGTTGCGCTTGCAGGCGTTTTAGTTTTTCTGCCGCATTATTCATATCAATTTGCAGCGCCTGCATACCCGACGCAGAGTAATCAGGTAGCCTGTCGGCATAACTGCCATATTGATCTGCGGGCAATTTTAACGACGTTGCCAGTGCTGGCTGATGATTAATGAAAGTGTGTGTGTATTCATCAACGTGCCTATCTATGTCAGCACGTGACAAAGGGGCAGTGGTCGTCTTTTCTGAGTCGATATGATTGATCCGACTTTCCTGAGCACAACCCGACAGAGCGATCGCTACTGCGAGTGTGAGCGCGTTCAACTTATTCATTACAGAGCTCCAGTTTTTATTCTGTGTAGTGTTATGGTGCTGGTATATCATATTTGTCTACAATATACAGCCGCTTGCGACCACTCTTTGAGAATCGCTGTTATTTTTGCTTACTCAACCGCTTTGTTTATTCAAGATATAACGTTGTACCGCTTGGTTGTGCTCTCGTAAGGATTTTGAGAAATAATGGCTGCCGTCGCCTTTGGATACAAAATACAGATAGTCTGTTCGCGCAGGCTGAGTTGCAGCCTTTATAGCATCAAATGACGGCATAGCAATAGGTGTAGGTGGTAACCCCTTTATTCTATAGGTATTGTAGGGTGTATGTTCACGCAAATCGCGACGCTTGATATCCCCGTCAAAACGCTCACCCAGACCATAAATAACCGTCGGATCCGTTTGCAATCGCATCTTGCGGTTCAAGCGGTTTACAAACACAGAGGCGATAACCGGGCGCTCTTGTGCTTTACCCGTTTCCTTTTCGATGATGGATGCCAGGATCAATGCCTCGTAGGCTGAGCTTATGGGTAAGCCGGCTGCACGTTGCTGCCATGCAGCTGCCAGTTGCTGATGCATACGCTCGCTGGCACGTTTAATCAGGGATGACGCTCGACTGTGCGCATGATAGTGGTAGGTTTCGGGATACAGCCAGCCTTCAGGATGAAAATCCTGCTCCTCGGACAAGCCACTTGCATCAATCTTAATATGCTTCGCCATATCCTTTTCGCTCAGGTCAAAATGGATAAATGGCGCTTCTTTGAGGTTTGCCAACACCTGTTTAAAGGTTTGCCCTTCGATTATAGTAAACATGAAGTCGGCCTGTACCCCGGTGTTCAGCTTTGACAACGCCTCAAGTACACTTACCCCTTGCAACTCGTAGACACCGGCTTTAACTTTTACCCGCTCTGGGAATAACTTACCGTAAACCTGATAGGGTAAACAATTTTCAACCCAGCCCTGGTGCTGCCAGCGTTGACAGATTGCCACAAAACTGTCACCCCGCTTAACTTCAAAATAGCGGGTATCGCTGCGAAGTGGTGCCTCATTAAACTCTGAAATGAAATGCGCGCCTGCCAGTATGCCAATGAACAATCCCGACAGCACAAGTAAAATCAGTTTTTTAATCATAATGTAGCAACAAGCTCCTCAGCCAAAGCATGTGCCTTATTCAGGCTGAAATGGTAATTATCAATCTGACGTACAGGCACGAGGCCCATCAGGCTGTTACAAACATACACAGCATCAGCCGCATACACAGACTCCAGATCCAAAGATACCGCTGTTATCGGATTATGCAGTTGTAAGCTTGAGAGGTAAACGCCCTGGATCCCACACTGAGACAAGTCGGGCGTGTACCAGTGCCTATCTTTACAGACCAGAATATTGGCTGCAGAACTCTCTATGACCAGACCCTGTAAGTCCATCACAAGTACATCATCCGTAGCTTTGTTGGCGGCATTTTGCTTAATGAGCACCTGCTCAAGGCGGTTTAGTGTTTTCAGCCCGGCCAACATAGGTTGGTGACCCAGACGGACATCGGACAAGGCCAGAGTCACGCCCTCATCACGCCAGCGCGCGTAGTGAGCCGGATACGCCGATAACGACACCAGCGTTGTAACCTGAGGCTCCTCAGGCAAGCCATAACCTCTGCCACCCTCTCCTCGAGTGATCACCACTTTGAGCACGCCTTCATCCACATCCCTCGACGCGCTCTCGCATTGCTCCGTCAGTGCCCTGAAGTCTAACTCAGGGAAATACAAAGCACTTGCACACTGCGCCAGGCGTTGTAAATGGCCCTCCCAGCGCTCCAGTTTACCCGCTGAAATCTTGACCGTTGTAAAAAAGCCATCGCCATAATTGAGTCCCCGATCCCGGCTGCTTACCTGCTGCATTCGTCTTTACCACACCAAATTGAATACACCAACTGTATCATATCCACCGTTCACACGGTGTCATCTGGACATAAAAAAACCCGGCAATGCCGGGTTTTCATGATGTTTCTGAGATTAGACTTTTTTAAACAGTAAAGAGCCATTTGTGCCGCCAAACCCAAATGAGTTACACAGCGCATAATCTAACTTTGCATCACGTGCGGTATGCGGCACGTAATCCAGATCGCACCCTTCGTCCGGGTTATCCAGGTTAATAGTCGGCGTTACTTTTTGATGTTGTAGAGACAAGATACTAATGATCGACTCTACAGAACCCGCAGCTCCGAGCAAGTGACCCATCATTGACTTGGATGAGCTGACCATCACATCTTTTGCTGCATCACCGAAAATGGATTTCACAGCAGAAGTTTCTGCTTTGTCACCCGCCGATGTAGACGTACCATGCGCATTAATGTAACCGACCTGCTCAGCATTTACACCCGCGTCCTGTAGGGCGTTTTCCATCGCCAGTGCAGCACCTGCACCATCTTCAGGCGGTGAAGTCATGTGGTATGCATCGCCACTCATGCCAAAACCGACCAGCTCAGCATAAATTTTCGCACCACGTGCTTTTGCATGTTCGTACTCTTCCAGTACGATCACACCTGCGCCATCTGCCAGTACGAAGCCGTCACGATCTTTATCCCAAGGGCGAGACGCCGCTTGTGGATCATCATTGCGCGTAGATAAGGCACGCGCCGCGCTAAAACCACCCATTCCGATTGGAGTTGACGCTTTCTCTGCACCACCTGCAACCATAGCATCTGCATCGCCATAGGCAATCATACGTGCCGCATGGCCAATGTTGTGCAGGCCTGTCGTACATGCAGTAACGATAGAGATATTCGGACCTCGCAGACCGTGCATGATAGACAAGTGACCCGAGATCATATTGATGATAGTCGAGGGCACATAAAAAGGAGACAGCTTGCGTGGGCCACTGTTGAGCAGCTTCACATGGTTTTCTTCAATCAGCGTCAGGCCCCCGATCCCAGAACCCACAGCGACACCAACGCGTTTGGCATTTTCTTCTGTGATTTCCAACCCGGAATCTTTAAGCGCCTGTACACCCGCCGCGATACCGTACTGAATGAACAAGTCCATTTTCTTGGCATCTTTCTTTGACATGTATTGAGTCTCGTCAAAATCATTGACCAGACCCGCAAATTTGGTACCGAACTGAGTAGTGTCAAAGTGTGTGATATTGCGAATACCACTTCGGCCTTCTAACAAGCCCTGCCAGGTTGACTCTACGTCATTACCTAGCGGCGTCAACATACCTAAGCCAGTTACTACGACTCGACGTTTAGCCACGGTTTCCTCCAAAAGGGATTTTCGAAATGATGGGGGGATAAAGAATCAGGGCAGCGAACGCTGCCCTAATTTAAAGTCGTTAATTACTCAGCGTGAGCAGTAACGTAGTCGATCGCTGCCTGAACAGTAGTGATTTTCTCAGCTTCTTCGTCAGGGATTTCAGTGTCAAACTCTTCTTCCAGAGCCATTACCAGCTCAACAGTGTCAAGAGAATCAGCACCCAGATCGTCTACGAAAGACGCTTCTGATTTTACTTCTTCTTCTTTAACACCTAGTTGCTCAACGATGATTTTTTTTACGCGTTCTTGGATGTCGCTCATTCTTCTTTCCTTTATTTAAACGCTATCGCGTTAATTTCAGATTGCGGCGTAGTTTACGGCGCATCATACTGTGATTCAAGGATTGACCATGACTTTTTTTTCTGGTCAAACCTGTTACTAAATGTTTTGTACTTTTATCGCCTATTTTAATAGCAATTTCAAGTAAGATTGCCGCAAGATCACAAAAACTTCAACCTCGCGCACAATTGTTACACCATGTACATGGCGCCATTTACGTGCAAAGTTTCGCCTGAAACATAGGCACCGGCATCTGATGCAAGGTAAACCGCCGCTGCTGCGATCTCTTCAGGCTTACCAAGACGTCCAGCCGGCACGTTCGCGAGCGTTGCCGCCTTTTGCTCGTCAGTTAGCTCATCAGTCATGTCTGTTTGGATAAAACCAGGTGCGATAACATTCACAGTGATACCACGTGATGCGACTTCGCGCGCCATAGACTTTGAAAAACCAATCACACCTGCTTTAGCGGCTGCATAGTTCGCCTGGCCAGCGTTACCCATTGTGCCTACTACTGAGCCGATATTAATGATACGGCCTGATTTTTTCTTCATCATAGGACGCAAAACCGCCTTAGACAAACGGAAAATTGAGCTCAGATTAGTATCAAGGATATCGTCCCACTCCTGATCCTTCATTCGCATCAACAGGTTATCACGGGTAATACCGGCATTGTTAACCAAGACATCCACATCACCCAGATCTTGCTTGATTGCCTGCAGGGTTGCTTCGATAGACTCAGCGTCGGTTACATTAAGCTTGTACCCTTTACCATTTTCGCCCAGATAGTCAGAAATTTTTTCTGCACCTGATTCACTTGTCGCGGTACCCGCTACCTTTGCACCTTGTGCAACCATAGCATTTGCAATAGCTTTACCAATACCACGGCTCGCGCCTGTAACAAGTACTACTTTACCTGTTAAATCAAATAGGTTTGTCATCTTAATTTCCGTTATTTACTTTGCAGATGTAAGAGAAGCAACGTCGTTTACCGCGCTACATGCAACAGATTTATCAATTCGCTTGGCCAGGCCGGTCAGTACTTTACCCGGTCCAAACTCATAAGCCTGAGTGATCCCGTCTTTTGCTAATTGCTGAACCGTCTCTGTCCAACGAACCGGGCTGTATAACTGGCGAATAAGCGCATCTTTAATCGCTTCGCCACTTTCTTGCGCCACAACGTCGACATTATTGATCACTGGAAAGTTTGGTGTTGCAAACTCGATCCCGGCAAGATCTGCTGCAAGTTGCTCGGCAGCTGGTTTCATTAACGCACAGTGAGAAGGCACGCTCACAGCCAGCGGCAACGCACGCTTCGCACCTGCCTCTTTACAAGCTTCTGATGCACGCTCTACTGCTTCTTTATGACCAGCAATGACTACCTGACCCGGCGAGTTGAAATTGACTGGCGCCACAACTTGCTGCTCAGATTGTTCCTCACAGATCTTCGCAATTGTATCGTCATCCAGACCGATAATTGCAGCCATTGAGCCCGTACCAGCCGGTACTGCTTGCTGCATATACAGACCGCGTTTTTCAACCAATTTAACGGCTGTAGACAGATCTAACACGCCAGCACATACCAGGGCAGAGTATTCGCCCAGGCTATGACCAGCCAGCACCAATTCAGCATCGGCCTGCTCGCTCTGCCATTGACGGAAAATTGCCACACTCGCGGTGAGCAATGCAGGCTGAGTGCGGTGTGTTTCATTTAATTCGCTTTCAGGACCGTCTAGTACTAACTTGGCCAGGTCATACCCTAACGCTGCAGAAGCTTCTGCAAACGTATCCTGAACAACTTGAGAAGTTTCTAATAATTCCGACAGCATGCCTACGCTCTGAGAGCCCTGGCCTGGGAATAGTAAAGCAATCTTTTGTGACATAGTGTGCTCTTTTGATTTCTATATTCTGCCTTTTCCTTAGCCACACTATTTGGATGAAACTAGGATCTGGCAGATGTCTCTTCAACCGGCGCCATTTCTTCAAAGGTCGCCCGGATTTTATCTGGAATACGTCTATCGATCTCTCTGGCCGCTTCTTCAATCGCAGCCATAAATGCCTTCTTCGACGCATTTCCGTGACTTTTCACTACAATACCGCGCAATCCTACCAGACTTGCGCCGTTATACTGGTCGGGGTTCACACGTTTATACAGTTTTTTTATGACGGGCCTGAGTAAAAACGCCAGACACCGATAAAAAAGGTGTTTTTTCAACGCTTTTGTGAACTTAAACATGATAAGTTTGGCAATTCCTTCACAAGTTTTCAATGCGACATTACCAACAAACCCCTCACATACAATGACGTCTGATTTACCTGAAAATATATCACTGCCCTCACAATACCCCTGATAATTGATCACTTTGCAATCTTGCATAAGCTTGGCTGCTTGTTTGATACCATCGTGACCTTTAATGTCTTCCAGGCCGATGTTAAGCAAGTGGACTTTGGGCTTGTCGAGTTTAAGTGCAGCACCTGCAACAATCGACCCCATAATGGCAAACTGCAACAGGGTTTCCGGATCACATTGCACATTGGCGCCAAGATCCAGTAGATAAACGGGCTGTTTCTTTTCAGTGGGTACGGAAGTGATCAATGCAGGGCGTTTTATGCCTGGGAGCATTTTTAATACATAATGCGCCATCGATAACAACGCGCCCGTATTACCCGAACTCACGCAAGCTTGTGCCTGACCGGCTTTGACCAGATCCAATGCTACGCGCATAGAAGAATTTCGCTTGTTACGTAACGCCTGAGCAGGATCGCAGGTATTGGTCACAACTTCATCACAGTGCTTAACAATAAGACGTGGATGAGACAGTGCATTGGCTTTTTCGAGCGCATCTTCCAAAACGGAACGATTGCCACATAAAAGTAGGATTAAGCGAGGATGTTTTTCGACTGCAGCGATTGCGGCAGGAATTGATGAACGGGGGCCGTAATCGCCCCCCATCATATCTAACGCTATGGTTAGATCAGCGTGCATAAGTAATCTCTTACTTAGAAATTACTTTTTCGCCTTTGTAGTAACCGTCAGCAGTTACGTGGTGACGACGGTGAGTCTCACCAGAAACTTGATCTACAGTTAGTGTAGGACCGTTAATAGCATCGTGTGAACGACGCATGCCACGACGTGAACGTGACACTTTACTTTTTTGTACCGCCATTAGCCTATCTCCTAAGAATCTTTCTTAAGTTGTTTTAAAATTTCAAATGGATTTGGTTTGCTCTCTTGTTCTTCTATATCACCAAAGCTAACTGGCTTATCAGAAAATGAACAGGATGCTTCTGTATGCTTAGGAACGATGGGGATCGCCAGTATCAACTCATCTTCGACAATTTGCCGCAGATTAATTTCACCTTCTTCATCCAACTCCACAACATCATAGCACTCAGGGAGTTCTTCCGACTCTGCACCTAATCCGACTGGCGAATACGCAAAGTCTTGTTCCAAATCCAACCCTAATTCATCGTTACAACGCTGACACAACACGGTGACTTTGGCCTGCACGCTTCCACGCACTACAACCAAACCTTGCTGGTCTGTTTCGCAACGAATAGTTACCGCTATTTCACCTACTTGATCTTGCACAACTTGCTGCAAACGAGAAAGTTCTTCAAGCGCAATAACACCGTCATAACTGGCCCGGCGCTGTGCCGCTTTGCAAGGATCAATGGTGATGGGAATTTTCACCTTTTGCATAGGGGCTGCATCATATAGATAGTTAGTGCTTTAGTCAAAGCAAAATTAAACTTTCATATTGTTTTTAACCACGTTGTGATTATCCTATGGAGAATTTTCTACAACGCAGTGACAGTACTTATGAAATCACCACTTATATTAGCCTCCAGCTCGCCATTTAGGCAGCAAATTTTAGCAAAATTGTGCCTGCCATTTGATAGCTTTTCTCCCGACATTGATGAATCAGGTTTGCCTGATGAAGCGCCTGATAAGCTGGTTGCCAGGTTAAGTGAAAGCAAAGCGCGCGTTGCGCATCAACATTATAGCAGTGGATTGGTGATTGGCTCAGATCAGGTCGCTTTATTTGACGGCAAGATCCTCGGCAAGCCTCATACGGTGGAAAATGCCCATGCACAGCTAAAACAATTCAGCGGTCAGGTCGTCACGTTTCTCACCGGATTATGCGTCTATCAGCTTGAAACACAGCGGGCTGTTACTAAAGTCGTACCGTTTAAAGTCCATTTTCGCCAGTTAACAGACGCTCAGATTAAGCAATATGTGGCAAAAGAGCAGCCGCTCAATTGTGCAGGCAGCTTTAAGAGTGAAGGACTGGGGATATGCCTGTTCGATAAGCTTGAGGGAGACGATCCCAATACATTAATCGGGCTCCCTCTGATTGAACTGACCAAGTCACTGGCAGAGTTCGGCGTTGACGTGCTCGGGCAATAAAAACGCCTGAAGCTGAGCATAGCTTTCGCACACAGCCAGCGGCGCGTATTTCTCAAGTTGCGCGGCGCTGGCCGCCCCAAGTGTTACCGCAACAGCAGGTATGTTCGCATTATTGGCCAATTGCATGTCAATAGCAGTATCGCCAACCATGACGGCATCAGCAGGATTGACATCCAGCTCGCATAAGATTTGTTGCAGCATATCCGGGTCTGGTTTTGATTTTGCGTCATCCGCCGTTTTAGTAATGCTAAAATAATCACTCAAGCCACTTTGTGCCAGCAGGTTATCCAAACCAACCCGACTTTTTCCTGTCGCGACAGCCAACAAGTACCCTTCAGCTTTGAGTGCAGACAGCAACACTTCGACTCCGGTAAAGACCAATGCCGGGGTTGTGTCTTCTTTATATAGACGCTTATAAGTCAGTGCTAAATCAGCTGCGTTTTCTTGATGTTCTGGAAACAAAGTAGTCATGGCCTTTTCTAACGACAAACCGATGATTGACTTAGAGGCTTCATCAGAGACAGGGTCAAGGCCGTGGGTAGTCGTCACTTTGCGTATGGTATTAACAATTTTTGGTACTGTGTCCATCACAGTACCGTCCCAGTCGAATATAATCAGCTTACGTGTCATTACTGCTCCTTAGCTTAGCCAAACAATGCTCCAGTGCTTTGTCCAATGGTGCCTCGACGTGCAAAGTGGTTTCATGCTTTGGATGAATAAACCTCAGCTCCCGGGCATGCAGGAATAATCGACCCAGGCCTAACTGGCGCATTTTACTGTCAAACACCTGATCGCCATACTTATCATCACAGGCAATTGGGTGGCCTTTACATTGCGTGTGCACCCTAATTTGGTGAGTACGGCCCGTTACCGGCGATGCCTGAACCAAAGTCGCGCAGTCAAAACGCTCTAAAACACGAAAGCGGGTATGAGAGGCTTTGCCTTCTTCATGATCTACGCGTACCACGCGCTCGCCTGATTGCAGCGTATTTTTCCGCAGCGGTTCGGTGACATTTTTATGTTTGGCAGACCACTCTCCACAGACCAGTGCCCAGTAGTTCTTTTCCATGGTTTTTTCTCTGAGCTGTTCGTGCAACCCTTTTAGAATTGCACGGCGTTTTGAAATCAATAAACAACCAGAGGTATCACGATCTAATCGATGTACCAACTCCAGGTTTCTTTCTTCCGGACGCAATGCACGGATAGCCTCGATCAACCCATAACTTAAACCACTACCGCCATGCACCGCCATACCTGATGGCTTATTCATTACTATCAGATACTTATCCTCATATAGAATCGCATCTTCCAGCCCTGCGACTTTGTCCAGGTTTTTTGGCACAAACTCAGATTTCTCAGCGACTTTTACCGGCGGAATGCGCACTTCATCATTCAGTTGTAGCTTGTAAACCGGCTTCACCCGCTTTTTGTTAACCCTGACCTCCCCTTTACGAAGAATTTTGTAGATTGCACTTTTTGGCACTCCCTTAAGATGGGTAAGTAAAAAGTTATCTATGCGCTGACCGAGTTGGTCTTCTGTTATGGTTACAAAACTTACCTTTAAGCCGGTTTTTTCTGACATTGCCTAATCACTGAATTGAGTAATAATTTAGTTGCTATCACGCGGGTAATAGTGGGATAATCGGCCCGCCTATCTTTGCGAGCGTGCTTTTTATCGCATTGATGCCGCTGTGATGCACATCTTGGGTGGAGGATCATACAGATTAGAGCTGAGATTTCCACAGCTTTATCGACCCAGCCCAGTGACAAATACGTGCGTGTAATCTGAAATGAAGCGTGTAATAGTTCATGGTACTGATTAAACACAGCTAAATAACCGAAATTAAAAGCAATAATTATTAATGTCTTGTGTAGTTTAGTCGGGATAGGTTCAGGCCCGTGCGACATCCGCAAGTTGAGTTAAGAACTCAATAACCCGCCACTTATAAAGCAGTGTGGCATAAGCGTTATAAGCGGAAGTAAATGATTGTTCCCGTCTCCCAGTCGTGAGACTGCATTATAAAAATAGGAACACTGAACCCCCGAACTAACAAGCACAGGCAAAGTGTAAAAATTAAGTAGAGTAAAAATATGAAACGTATGCTGATCAATGCGACGCAGCAAGAAGAAATGCGCGTTGCACTGGTTGACGGCCAGCGTCTGTACGATTTAGACATCGAAAGCCCTGGTCATGAACAGAAAAAAGCCAATATTTATAAAGGTAAAATCACTCGAATAGAACCTTCTTTAGAAGCCGCTTTTGTTGACTATGGTGCTGAGCGCCACGGTTTCCTCCCTCTCAAAGAAATTGCCAAAACTTACTTTCCTTCAGGCTATACATTCAACGGTCGCCCAAACATCAAAGATGTGATCAAAGAAGGCCAGGAAGTCATTGTTCAGGTTGATAAAGAGGAACGAGGCCAAAAAGGTGCAGCACTGACCACTTTTATCAGCGTTGCCGGCAGCTACCTGGTACTCATGCCCAATAACCCTCGTGCTGGCGGTATTTCTCGCCGTATCGAAGGTGATGAACGCATCGAACTGAAAGAAGCGTTGAGCCGTCTAAACCTGCCAAAAGGCATGGGCCTGATTGTGCGTACAGCGGGTGTCGGTAAATCTTTTGAAGAATTAGAATATGACCTGAAAGCCCTGCTGGTACACTGGGAAGCAATCCAGAATGCGGCAGACAGTGGTAAGGCTCCATTCTTAATTCACCAGGAAAGCAATGTTATCTTCCGCGCTATCCGCGATTATTTACGCCGCGATATCGGTGAGATACTAATTGATAAGGCACGTGTTTTTGAAGAAGCGAAAGCCCATATTGAGCGTTTCCGTCCGGACTTCATCAACCGTGTTAAGCTCTATCAGAATGATGTTCCGCTGTTCACGCACTACCAGATCGAAAGCCAGATTGAATCTGCTTTTCAGCGTGAAGTACGTTTGCCTTCTGGCGGTTCAATTGTCATTGATCCAACCGAAGCACTTACTTCTATCGATATCAACTCCTCAAAGGCAACTAAAGGCGGCGATATTGAGGAAACGGCATTAAATACCAACCTGGAAGCCGCTGACGAAATTGCTCGTCAATTACGTTTGCGTGACCTGGGTGGCCTGATAGTGATCGACTTCATTGATATGACGCCCCCACGTCACCAGCGTGAAGTTGAGAACCGCCTGAAAGATGCCGTGCGCGCAGACCGCGCTCGTGTTCAGATTGGCAAGATTTCACGATTCGGCTTGCTCGAAATGTCACGCCAGCGCTTACGCCCTTCATTAGGTGAAGCAAGCCAGCACACATGTCCGCGTTGTGATGGACAGGGTACCATTCGTTCAAACGAATCGATTGCACTGTCTATTTTGCGTCTGATTGAAGAAGAAGCGATTAAAGAGAACACCGCTCAGGTTAACGCGCAAGTACCTGTTAAAGTAGGCTCTTATTTGCTTAACGAGAAGCGTCGAGCCGTTCAGCGCATCGAAAAACGCCACAACTGTGACGTTGTGATCATTCCTAATCAGCATATGGAAACGCCGCATTATGACGTTGTACGCCTGCGTAAAGATGATGTGCCGGAAAGTGTGAGCTATGAGCAAGTCGTTACGCCTGAAGTAGAAGTGGCTGCCGCACCAATTGCAGCTCCTATTGTCAAAGAAGAGCCTGTTCTGAAAGGCGTTGCTATGCCTGCAGCACCGGCACCAGCTCCACAACCTGCAGAAGCGACTAAGCAGCCTCAAACACAAAAGAAAGTTGAGGAAGAAGCAGGTTTATTAAGTCGTATCGGTAAATGGCTCAAGGGCTTGTTTGGTTCTGAAGAAGAGCAAAAAGAGGAAGAGCAACCTAAGCAACAACCTCGTCAGCGTCAGGATAACCGCCGTCGCAACCAGCAGCGTCGTAAAAATCGCAACCGTAATGATCGCCGTAACGACGAACGTAACGACAATCGTAAAGCTGAGCAAGACAGCAGTGATACTAAAGCTCGCAAAGATGAGCAGAGCGACAACCAGGAGCGCAGCGAAGGCCGTAATAAGCGTCGCCGACAGAACCAGCGTCGTCGTAATGATTCTGATAAAGCGAAACAAAGCTCTGAGCAAAGTGCAGAGCAAAAACAGGACAACGCAGAGCAGGCAAACCAGGACAAGCCAGTTAAGCCACGTCGCCAACGTCGTAACCTGAAAAAGAAAGTACGTGTTGAAGGTGAATCAAACAACACGCAGACTACTGAGGTAAGTGCTGATGTCCAGCCTGAGGTTACGGATACCCCTGCACAAAAGCCTGAGCAAGAGCAAGCTGTTGCAACCAGCGTCGCTAAAGAGACTGCACCTCAAAAAGTGGAAGCTAAGGTACAACAAGCTCCGGAGACACCTGCAGAAGAAGTGGTTGAGCAAACTCAACACAACCAAAAAGTTGAGGAATCAAGCGAAGAAGATAAAGAGCAACGCGAACAACCGCGCACTCGCTCTCGTCGCTCTCCGCGCCACCTCAGAGCTGCCGGGCAAAAGCGTAAACGCAACGAAAGCAAAGATGCAGCACCTGCGTTTGTTCCTGTCGCAGATCAAGCCGCCGCTGAGTTTGAAGCTGAAATGAGCGCAACTGCAAAAGCACAAGTCGCCGCTGCTGAGGAAACGCCAGCAGTTGAAATGCAGCCTGTTGAAACACAAACAGCTGTAGCACCGGCAGAGGAGCAGACTCAAGCTGCACCAGATACTGAAGCCGCGGTTGAGGTGCACGCTGAAGAAGCACCTGCGACTGAAGCCGCGGTTGAGGTGCACGCTGAAGAAGCACCTGCGACTGAAGCCCCGGTTGAAGTACACGCTGCAGCCACTGTTGAGGTGCAAGCTGAAGAAGCGCCTGCGACTGAAGCCCCAGTTGAGGTGCAAGCTGAAGAAGCGCCTGCGACTGAAGCCCCGGTTGAGGTGCAAGCTGAAGAAGCACCTGCTGCTGAAGCCCCGGTTGAGGTGCAAGCTGAAGAAACGCCTGCTACTGAAGCCCCGGTTGAGGTGCAAGCTGAAGAAACGCCTGCTACTGAAGCCCCGGTTGAGGTGCAAGCTGAAGAAGCACCTGCTGCTGAAGCCCCGGTTGAGGTGCAAGCTGAAGAAACGCCTGCTACTGAAG